>JADZBF010000318.1 GCA_020852215.1 Lysobacter sp.
AAGCCCTATCGCGATGTGATCGCGGCGGCGGATTGGTTCGCGGCGCAGCCGTGGATCGATCGCGAGCGCATGGTGGCCGGCGGCGGCAGTTACGGCGGCTATCTGACGACGGTGTTGCTCGGTCGCGAACATCCGTTCAAGGCCTTGCTCGCGCATGCCGCGGTCTACAACCTCTACAGCCAGTACGCCGCGGATTTTTCGTCCGAGAAGCCGCGTTTCGGCGGGTTTTGGGAAGGCGACAACCGCGCCGTCCTGGAGCGCAATTCGCCGCACCTGGGCGCGGCGGCATTCAAGACGCCGACGCTGGTCGTCCACGGCCAGAGCGATCTGCGCGTGCCGGTGAATCACGGCCTGGAGCTGTACCACACGCTGTTGAATCGCGGCGTGCCCAGCCGTTACGTGTACTACCCCAACGAGAATCATTGGGTGCTGAAGCCGCAGAATTCGGTGTTCTGGTATCAGCAAGTGAAGAAGTGGTTCGACGAGCGTAATCCGCCGAAGCAGTGAGATCGCTTCGGCCGTTCGCGCATCGTTCGTTTCGCGCATCATTTATTCAGCGCATCGTTCGCTTAGTGCCTTACGAAAAACCCCGCGATCGCTCGCGGGGTTTTTCTTTGCGCGTCTCGCGCGTCGGATCAATGACAGGTGGTGTAGCAGGAGATCGCGCCGAGCGCATAGTCGTCGGCCGCTTCGGTCCACTCGTCGCCGCAACCGCCGAGCTGCGAATTGTGGTCGCGGTTGCAGATGTCGTGATCGAGGCAATCCTGGTACCACGCGCCGAGGCCGTCGGCCGCGCCGCAACCCGCGCCGCAGCGACCGGGGCACGAGCTCGCGCCGCAGCCATAAGCGACCGTTTTGCTGCTGTAGCCGTGCGTCGGGCAATAGTCGTGCGCGGAAGAGCGGTAGAACACGCGGTCGTCATCGCAGACATCGACGATCGCATGCAGGTTGGTGAACGAATTACCGCCCTGGCCGGCGCAGGCGGCGATCACGATGTTGCCTTGCGGGCGCGGCGCGGTCAGCGGGTTATCGTTCGATGTCGGCTGCCCCTGCGGCGAAATCGGCACGATGTTGTCGCGGCGCACGATCCAATCGCCCTCGAAGACGCGGCCCAGCGGCACTTCGGAATACATCTCGGCGAGGCGCCACAGGAAATCGTTCGATTTCGGCATGCTGCGCATATCGCCGCGCGTCGACAACTCGCGGCCGAGGGCATCGCGGAAACTGCGCAGCACTTCGCGATCGTTGTCGGCGATGACCACGCGCTCGACGGCCCGCACGGTCATCGTGCCGGCGGCGTAATCCATCTCGTGATCGAGAATGCCGCCGTTGATTTCGAGGCGAATCGAGACGCGCGCGGGCGTGGCGCCGACGCTGGCGCGTTGGCCGGTGGCGGTCGTGCTTTGGGTGCGGAACGACATCGCGCCCACGGAGGTCGTCAGCGTGCCCGCGAGGTCGTCGTTGCCGGCGGCGGCGATGCCGATTTTGCCCGGCAGCGCCGGGCGTTCGCTCACGGCGGCTTCGGGAACATCGGGTCCGGCGGCGATGGCGGCGTCGCTTCGAGCGACGGAAAAGGTGAGCAAACAGGCGCACACGCTCGCCAGACACAGCGATTTCAACGTCATGTTCATAGGGGCTTCCTTATCGGTGAGGCCGGGCGGAGACCTGTAAGGTCCCGAACGCGCCGCTCCCCTATGCGCCGTGTGCGGGGTCTTTTGTTGGGACGCCCGCGCCAACCGCAGTATGTACCTGTTTTTCACGGGCGGCCATCGTCCGTTCCCCGGCGCATTGCCAGCCCATCGCCGGCCGCTCCTTGCGGTCCAAGCGCCGCCTCGCCCGGGGCGCCGTCGCGACGATGGCGGAATCGCCGATGGCCGAATATGCTCGGCGGTTCATCACATCGCGACGAACGTATGGCAAGCGGAACGGGTTCCACGGCTCTGATCCTCGGCGGCGGCCACAACGGCCTTGTCTGCGCCGCTTATCTCGCGGCGGCCGGAATGCAAGTGCGCGTGCTGGAACGCCGCGGCATCGTCGGCGGCGCGGCGGTGACCGAGGAATTCCATCCCGGGTTCCGCAATTCCGTGGCCAGCTACACCGTCAGCCTGTTGAACCCCCGCGTGATCCGCGATCTGCGTTTGGAGGAACACGGCCTGCGCGTGGTCGAGCGCCCGTTCTCGAATTTCCTGCCGCTGCCCGACGGACGCGCATTCCGCCTCGGCGGCGAACAGGGCGCGGCCGATGTCGCGCAGTGGTCGAAGCGCGACGCCGAACGACTGCCGCAGTACTACGCGATGCTCGATCGCGTGGTCGCGGTGCTGCGCGAGTTGATGCTGCGCACGCCGCCGAACGTGTCCGATCGCTTCGTCCTCGCCGATTGGCTGGGTTCGTATGCCGTCGCGAAACAGCTCAAAACCCTGGACATGGCCGCGCGTCGCGATTTGCTCGATCTGTTCGCGAAGTCCGCCGGCGATATGCTCGACCATTGGTTCGAGAGCGAGCCGCTGAAGGCCGCGCTGGGCTGGGATTCGGTGGTCGGCAATTTCGCCAGCCCGTACACGCCGGGTTCGGCGTACGTGCTGCTGCATCACGTGTTCGGCGAAGTGAACGGCAAGACCGGCGCCTGGGGACACGCGATCGGCGGCATGGGCGCGATTACACAGGCGATGGCGAAAGAATGCCTCGCGCGCGGCGTGCGCATCGACACCGACGCCGAGGTGGTGCGAGTGAACGTGAAAGGCGGCCGCGCGGTGGGCGTGACGCTCGTTGACGGCACCGAAATTACGGCCGATCGCGTGATCGCCAACGTCAATCCGAAACTGTTGTACGAACGCTTGGTGCCGCGCGAGGCGCTGGACGACGAGACCGCGGCTCGGATCGCGCGCTATCGCTGCGGCTCGGCGACGTTCCGCATGAACGTCGCGCTGAGCGAGTTGCCGGATTTCGCCGCTGCGCCGGGCACGCATCTACAGCCGCACCATCAGAGCGGCATTCTGATCGGTCATTCGCTGCGCTATTTCGAGCAAGCGTATTTCGACGCGAAATCGAAAGAGCACAACCCCGGCTGGGCGCGCAAACCCATCGTCGAACTGGTGGTGTCCTCGACCCTCGACGACACCTTGGCGCCGCCCGGGCAGCACGTCGCCAGCCTGTTCTGCCAGCACGTGCACCCGGAGGTCGACGGCGGCTGGGACGCGCATCGCGAGACCGTGGCGAATCTGATGATCGACACCGTCGACGCTTGGGCGCCGAATTTCCGCCGGAGCGTGCTGGGCTACAAAGCGCTGTCGCCGCTGGATTTGGAGCGCACGTTCGGCCTGATCGGCGGCGATATCTTCCACGGCGCCCTGGGGCCGGACCAGTTGTTCTCGGCGCGGCCGCTATTGGGGCAGGGCAACTATCGCGGCGCCCTGCCCGGGCTGTACCTCTGCGGCTCGGGTACCCATCCGGGCGGCGGCGTGACCGGATTGCCGGGCCGGAACGCGGCGCGGGAGATTCTGCGCGATGCCAAGTTGGGGCCGAAGCCGGATTGAGCCCCTCTTCGAAATCTTCTTATGCCGCCTCGGGTTAGACATAAGCAAGTCGACCATGAGCGGGTTCGATGATGTCCGCTCCCTTTCGCGAAGCGAAGGTGAGGGCGAGGGAGGGGCGAGGTAACGTCGATCCCCCCCTCCCAGCCTCCCCCCGCGCTGCGCGCAAGGGGAGGAGGCACATGTTTCCTGAACTTCCAAGTGTTGTTTTGCACTGCAGCGTGCGTTGCCCTAACGATTCCTTCACGATGCCTGCGCATCCCGACGTGGGGGAGGGAGCAAGCCCGTTACCGGCCTAGCCGGTGCGGGCTTTTTTATGGCCGAACGAATCGTGTCGGTAACGCGTTCGGATGGTGCCCTCCGCGATTGACTCGTTAGCGCTGCGACGCGTCCCTCGATTCCCGATCTCGGCCGCCGCATCTTGATCGCGCGGCACAGTCGCCGCGCTTCGACCATCTTGGCATCGCTCCAGCGTGCTCTTGGCGCGATGAGCGCGAAACCTCGACGCAGGCGATCCGCGCGATGGAATGCCACAATTCGACGATGCCCGCTCGCCTCGACGACCCGCAGACGCACGCCATCGCAGAACGCGCGCTCGCGCGTTTGCGCGCCGCATCGCCCGAACACGCGCGTGCGCTCGAAACGCCACGTGTCGCCGAGGCCTGCGCGGCGGTCGCCATCGTCAGCGATTTCGCGCTCGAAACCTTGCTCCGACAACCGGCACTGCTCGCGCGCTTGGCCGACGACGACGGCGCATCGCCGCTGCCGCTGCCCGCATTGACGCTCGATGCGCAGGCCGAATGGCCGTCGTTG
>JADZBF010000319.1 GCA_020852215.1 Lysobacter sp.
CGCGCCAGCCTGGGCATCGGCGGTATCGCGGCCGGCGCCGCGACGATCCGCGTACCCGTGACGCTGGGCGAGATCGAGATTCTCGGGCCATTGGCCGATCGCGCTTTCGTCTATGTGCGTCGTTCGCGTCAGTCCGTGTCGGCTGGCCAAGAGGCGTACGACCTCGATCTCTGCGATGTCGATGGACGCCTGCGCATTCGCATTCGGCATTTGGTCAGCCAAGCCGCGCCGCAACTGGCGCTGATGGCCCATCGCTCGGCGGCAACGTCCCCGGTGGCTGCGGTTCCGGCCAAAGCCCTGGCGCCGCCGCCGGCATCGGTGGCCCTGAGCGTGGCGAATGTCGCGATCTCCGCGCCTTCCGAAATCGTGTCATCTGAATTCGTGCCCTCGCAAATTGCCACGGCGCTGCTGCAGCGCCTGCTGTCGGACGCGACGAAACTCGCGCCCGACCAAATCGATCCGAACGCGCCGCTGGAAAACTACGGCATCGATTCGATCATGATCGCGACCTTGAATCGCGGTCTGGAAAGCCGCTTCGGCGATGTGCCGAAGACCTTGTTCTTCGAGCATCAAGAAATCGCCGGAATCGCCGAGTTTCTCGCCGAGCAGCACAGCGACGCGTTGCGCGCCATGGCCGCAGAATTCTCGACGACGCAAGCCGCGGGATCGGCCTCGCTGCCTGCGACCGGCGTTTCTCATGCGCCGGCTTTCGCGACGACAGATGCGACGACGCAGATCTCGTCTGCGCAGGTTGCGGCATCCGGCGATACGCCCTTGTCGGCTGTGGTCGATTTCCTGAAAACCATCGTCGCAGAAACCACCGGATTATCGCCCGCGGACATCGATCCGCTGGCGCCGATGGAGAATTACGGCATCGACTCGGTGATGATCGTCAAACTCACCGGCCGCATCGAACAAGCCTTCGGCGCGGTGTCGAAGACGTTGTTCTTCGAGTATCAGGAAATCGCCGCGCTGGCGGAACATTTGGCCGAGACGTTCCCCGACACGGCGCGGAAAATGGCGACCGAACGCGGCGGTGCGATCGTCGCGCCGATGCCGCAGACGGCGTCGCCCGCGATATCGCAGCAGACCGATGCTGCCGCGATCAATGCGGCCCCGACAATCGCCGACGGCGATAAAGCGCTTGCGCGCTTGTTCTCGCGAATGGTCGAGGCGGTCGGCGACGAAGCGACGGCATGCACCGTCGAGACGCCGATCGCGGCTTGGCCGATCGATCCGATCGCGATGACGCGCTTGCTGCATGCGCTGGCGCTCGATTTCGAGACGATCGACGCATTCGCACCGTATCGCCATGCCACGCTCGCCGAGTGGGCCGCGACCCTGCGTTGGAAAGCGGGGCGCGCGGACGCCTTCGTCGTGCCGATGCCGGCCGTTTCCCAAACGCTGCTCGCCCCGACCGGACCATCGTCGTCGCTCGCACGCGCACGCGGTTCGCGCCGCTTCGGGCTCGAACGTGCGGTCGAGGACGATATCGCGATCGTCGGCCTCAGCGGGCATTATCCCGGCGCCGAGGATCTTCACGGCTTCTGGCGCAATCTCGCCGTCGGTCGCGATGGCATCAGCGAAATTCCGCTGTCGCGTTGGGATCATGCGCGCATTTTCGATCCCGATCGCAGCCATAAAGGCACCGCTTACGCGAAATGGGGCGGGTTTCTCGACGGGATCGATCGATTCGACGCGAGGTTCTTCAATATCTCCGCGCGCGAAGCGGAGATCATGGACCCGCAGGAACGTCTGTTCCTGCAAACCGCTTGGGAGTGCGTCGAAGACGCCTGCTACACCCGGCAAGCGTTGAAGGGGCGCAGCGTCGGCGTCTTCGTCGGCGTCGCCTGGCCGTATTACAGTCAATTCGAAGTCAGCGACCGGCAGATGCTGTCGGGGCGCCCGAGCACCACCTTCGCGTCGATCGCGAATCGCGTCTCGTATTTCATGAATTTCGCCGGCCCGAGCATGGCCGTCGACACGATGTGCTCGTCGTCGTTGACCGCGATCCATCTCGCGATCCGCGCGATCCACGACGGCGACTGCGAGGAAGCGATCGCCGGCGGCGTGAATTTGATCACGCATCGCAACAAGTATCTGCAATTGTGCGCGAGCCAGTTCCTGTCCAGCGACGGTCGCTGCCGCGCCTTCGGCGAAGGCGGCGATGGTTACGTGCCGGGCGAGGGCGTGGGCGCGGTGATGCTCAAGCGCTTGAGTCAAGCGGTCGCCGATGGCGATCATATCTACGGCGTGATCAAAGCCACCGCGCTCAACCACGGCGGCAAGACCAACGGCTACACGGTTCCGAATCAGCCGGCGCAAACGGCGGTGATCGGCAAAGCGCTGAAGCGCTCCGGCTGGGATCCGCGCACGATCGACTACATCGAAGCGCACGGCACCGGTACCTCGCTGGGCGATCCGATCGAAATCGCGGGCCTGACCCGCGCCTTCGCGCATGCCGCGATCGATGTCGCCGGCACGGGCGCACGGATCGAAGCGCAAAGCTGCCGCATCGGTTCGATCAAATCGAATTTCGGCCATCTCGAATCGGCCGCAGCCATCGCCGGCCTGACCAAGATCCTGATGCAGTTCCGCTACGGCGCGATCGCGCCCTCGCTGCATTCGGCCACGCTCAATCCGAACATCGACTTCGTGCGTGGCCCGTTCCGCGTCGTGCAACGGGAAGAACCGTGGCCCGCGCAAGCCGGCAAGCGCCCGCGTCGCGCCGGTCTGAGTTCGTTCGGTGCCGGCGGTTCCAACGCGCACTGCCTGATCGAGGATTACGCTCGCCCGCTGCCGGCCCGCAGCGGCGCACGTCCGGCGCTGTTCGTGCTGTCGGCGGATAGCGAACAGCGATTGGCGCATTACGTCGACCGGATGATCGCGTTCCTGGAGCGCGGCGGCGACCCGGATGTGGGCCTCGATCTCGCCGATCTCGCGTTTTCCTCGCAGATCGGTCGCGAGACCATGAGCGAACGCCTCGCCGTCGTCGCGACCGGCATCGAAGAACTGCTGTCCGCGCTGCGCAAGTATCGCGAGGACGGCAACGACGAACGCGTCGTGCGCGGATCGCCGCGCGAGAAGAACGAGAAACTCGAAGCGATCGTCGACGAAACCGAAAAGGACGCGTTGATCCGCAAGCTCATCGAAACCGGACGCCTGCCGCAATTGGCGCGCGCCTGGGCGTCGATGTTGGATATCGATTGGGCGCGTTTCGCCGATGCGCTGTATCCGCCGTCGGCGTATCCGAGCCGTCCGCGGCGCATGCCGTTCCCGACCATGCCGTTCCTCGCGGAACGCTATTGGGTCGAGGAAAAATCGCAAGACGACACGGTCGAGGCGCTGCATCCTTTGATTGATCGCAACGTCTCCACGCTGTCGGTGCAGGCCTACCGCAAGCGTTTCGACGGCCACGAGTTCTATCTGCGCGACCATATCGTGCGCACAACGTCGGGCACGGAAACCCGCGCGCGCAAGATTCTGCCGGGCGCCGCATATCTGGACCTGGCGCGAGCCGCGGGCGAACTCGCGATCGAGGGCGAAGGCCTCCGCGTCGATGGCATCCGCAATTGGATGTGGACGCAGCCGTTCGACATCGCCGCGACTCCCGACAGTCTCAGCGTGCGCATGCACAGCGACGAACGCGCCTTGCGATTCGAGATCGCGCGCGATTCCGATAGTGGAGTGTGCGTCGAAGGCGAACTGCATTTCCGCGACGCCGATGCGCCCTGCGAAGACGAGCGCCTCGATATCGCGGCAGTTCGCGCGCGCGGGCATTTGATCGAACCGGGGCTGGACGAGATCTATGCCGGTTTCGAGCGCATGGGCTTCCAGTTCGGCCCCTCGTTCCGCATCACGCACGCGCGCTACCGTCTTGCGGAAGGCGCGCTGTGCCATCTGCGCCTCCCCGAACACCTGCTCGCCGGTCTCGGCGATTACGGCATGCACCCCGCATTGTTGGACGCGGTGCTGCGTTCCGGTCTTGCGGTGGGCGTAGGCGAGGGCGGACGCCCGACGGTGCCGATCGTGCCGTTCGCGCTGGATGCGCTGGAATACCGTCATCCCTTGCCCGCCGAGTGCTTCGTGTACGTCACTCGCAGCCGCGACGCGCTGTCCGATAGCGGCCCGGGCGTTGCGGTCTCGGGCGCGGAAGCCGCGGTCTACAAATACGATTTGATCGTGGTCGACAGCGACGGTCTGGTGTTGGCGAAGCTCAATGGGTTTGCTGGTCGACCGCTGACGAAACCGCCGCAGGCGCCGACGCGCGCGATGCGTTATTTCGGCTACGAATGGGCGGCGACGCCGCTTCCGGCCCGGGCCACGACCGAAACGGCCTCGCAGACCGTACTGCTGGCGACGACCTCGCGGGCATTGGCGGATGCGATGGCGAGTTGTCTGTCCGCGCACGATCGCCTCGTGCCGGTGCTGCTCGCAGGCGCGAACGCCGATGATGGCGCGACCGTCGACCGTTTCGATCCATCCGCCGCCGACAGTGCGACCGCCTTGTTCGCCTCGCTGCGCGAACGCGGGCTGACGCCGGATCGGATCGTCTATTGCGACGATGTCGTCGATCCCAACGAACTCGATGCGATGTCTGCCGGCGCACTGCATCGCGGTATCCAGGCGGTTCGTCGCTTGTTCGTCGCTGCCGAGCGTTCCGAACCAGGCGCCTCGAAGCGTTTTCTGTATGTATTCCGCGACGGTGGAACCGCGCAGCCGCAGCACGATGCCATCGCCGGTTACGCGCGTTCGCTGCTCACCGTGAATCATCGTTTCGAACTGTCGACGCTGCGCGACGATCGCGACGATGCGGTGGCGCGGGCACAAGCGATTGTCGACGAACTCGAATTGGTGTCGGGTTTCGGCGCCAACGAGATCGCGTATCGTGACGGGCGTCGTCTTCGCCGCACCCTGCATGCGCTCGACGATGCGTTCGCCGCGTCCGGCGATGCGCTCGGCTCGCTGGCACTGCGCGAAGGCGGCAACTATCTGATTACGGGCGGCGGCGGCAAGCTCGGCCTGGTGATCGCGCGTTATCTCGCCGAACGCACCCGCGGCGGATTGATTCTTTCCGGGCGCAGTCGAGCGCCGTCGGAACGTGTCCAAGGCGAAATCGAAGCGCTGCGTGCACTCGGCGCTCGCGTCGAGTACCTCTGCGCCGACACTTCGGACGCGGATGCGGTCACGACGTTGATCGCGGCGATCGAGCACGACTTCGGCCCGTTGCATGGCGTGATCCACTGCGCCGGTGTCGCCGGCGATCGCCCGATTCTCGATCTCGACGATCGCGATTTCGACGACATGCTGATGCCGAAAACCGAAGGTCTGATCCATTTGGATCGCGCCACCGCCGCGCAGCCGTTGGACCTCTTCGTCTGTTTCTCGTCGGTGTCGGCACTGCTGGGCGATTTGGGCAGCGGCGCGTATGCGGTCGGCAACCGGTTCATGGACACCTATGCGCGCTGGCGCGAAGCGCAACGCGCGCAGGGACGCCGCAACGGTCGCAGCGTTTCGATCAACTGGCCGCTGTGGGCGACGGGCGGCATGGAAATCAGCGGCGGCGATGCCTCCGTGTTCGGTTTCTCCGGCATGCAGGCGCTCGACGAAGCCGAAGGGCTCGAAGCCTTCGACAAGATTCTGCGCTGCGGCGAAACCCGCGTGCTGGTGTCGGTCGGCGATCCGCAGCGCATCGCGCGCACGTTGCGTATGCAAGAAGCCGCATCTGAAGAGGTCTCGCGCCCGTCCCCGGCGCAGTCGGTTCCGACGACGACGGTGCTCTCCGCCGCGCCGCGCCCGGCCGTCAGCGCGGCGGCGCCGTCGCGCAGCGACGGTCTGTCCGCGCGGGCCGAAGCCTACGTCAAAGAGCGGATGGCCGGCGTCACCAAAACCAAAGCGACGGCGATCGACGCCAACGCCACTTTCGAACAATGCGGCCTCGATTCGGTCCTGTTGCTGGAATTGCATGCCGCGTTGAAGACCGATTTCGAGGAGCTGTCGAAGACGGCGCTGTTCGAGTACGACTCCGCCGCGCGCATGGCGCAATTCTTGATCGCGCAATACGGAGCGCAGGTTCGCCGGCTGCTCGGCGCCGAGAACGAATCGACGCCGCCTGGATCTGTCGCGACGCCTATCGCCACGTCGATCGCGGCCGCGCATGGACAGTCCTTGCCGGGACCCGTCTCGCCGGCCATCGCCGCCCAGCCATTGCGCGCGGCCGGGCTGCCGTCAAAACGCTCGGCGCCTTCCCGCAGCGACGCCGCGCCTGCGGCGGAGGAGGGCATCGCCATCGTCGGCATCGCCGGGGAATTCCCGTCGGCGCCGGATCTCGAGCGTTTCTGGGCCAATCTGCGCGAAGGTCGCGACTGCATTCGCCGCGTTCCCGAGGATCGCGGGTTCGCCACCTCTCTCAACCGTCGCCGCACGCGCTCGGGCAAGTCGATCGCCGATGCCGGCGGTTTCATCGAGGAGATCGATCGCTTCGATCCGTCGTTGTTCCGCATGTCGCAGACCGAGGCCGATAAAGCCGATCCGCAACTGCGCGTGTTGTTGCGCAACGCATGGCGCGCCGTCGAGGATGCGGCCTACACGCCGGAGACGTTGGCGCGTCTGCGCGTCGGCGTCTTCGTCGGCGCGATGAACGAAGACTTCACGTGGATCGCGTCCGAATTGCAGGCGCGCACCGAGGACTACCTCGGCCCCGGATCGGTCAGCAGCGAACTGTCCAACCGTATTTCGTTCCTGATGAACCTCCATGGCCCCAGCCTCACGCTGTCGACCGCGTGCTCGGCTTCGCTGACGGCGGTGCATTTGGCCAGACGCGCGATTCTCGCCGGCGATTGCGAAGCCGCCTTGGTCGGCGGCATCAATCTGAGCCTGCATCAAAGCAAGTACCACCTGTTGCACGATATGAAAGTGCTGTCGCCCGATGGCCAGGAGCGCACCTTCGACGAAGCCGCGAACGGTTTGGTGCCGAGCGAAGGCGCAGGTGTGGTGATACTCAAGCGGCTCAGCCGCGCGCAAGCCGACGGCGATCGCATCTACGGCGTGATCCGTGCCTCGCGCATTTCGCACTCGGGAACCGGCGCGGGCCAGTTCATGCCGAACATTCGGGTGATGGCCGATACCGCCGCCGAGGCCATCGCCGACGCCGGCATCGCGATCGAGGATCTCGGCTACATCGAGAGCCACGGTACCGGCACGGAACTCGGCGATCCGATCGAACTCGCCGCGCTCGCGAACGCGATCCGTCGTTCCACCGATGCGAACGGGCTGTGCGCCATCGGCAGCAAGGCCAACATCGGGCATATGGAGGCGGCGTCCGGATTGGGATCGCTGATCAAAGTGCTGCTCAGCATGCGCCAAGGCGAAATCGCGCCCTGCGCCAAACTGCGGCACGTCAATTCGAGCTTCGATACCGCGCGATCGCCGTTCTATTTCCCGCAGAGCGCCGTTGCGTGGCCGGCAAACGCTCGCGGTACGCGCATCGCCGCCATCAACTCATTCGGAATGGGCGGCTCGAACGCGTTCGTCGTGGTGGAATCGCAAGCGCCCGATCCGGCCTCAGCGGGCCTCGCGCCGCAGTCGCGGGAGCCGGTGGTCTTCGCGCTATCGGCCCGCAGCGTCGACGGCCTGCGCCGCTATGCGTCGACGGTCATCGATTTCCTGCGCGATCGTCGCGATGACGGTCTCGCGGCCGCGACCTTCTCCGACTTCGCCTATGTCACTCAAATCGGACGTGTCGCCTGGCGTCATCGGCTCGCGGTGGTCGCGCGCGACGCCGACGAAGCGCTCGCTGCGTTGGATGCGTGGCGGATCGATCCCGAACGGCAGCGCGCCGATGCGTTCGCGGGCGACATCGAATCGCCATTGGCGCAAGACACGCTGCGTCTGTTGGGCGGAGACACCGGCACCGGCTTCGTCGCTTCGCTGATCGACGCCCGTCAGCTCGACAAACTCGCGGAGCTGTGGGTCCGGGGCGCGCAGGTCGATTGGGCCGCGTTGCACCGCAATCGTCCGCGTCGACGCGCATCGTTCCCCTCGGCGCCGTTCGAGTCGGTGCATTGCGATCTGCGCCGCTTGGCGGGAAATATCGACGCGGCCGTGACGCCCGCGGATGTCGCGTCGGTGCCGTCGTC
>JADZBF010000320.1 GCA_020852215.1 Lysobacter sp.
CGCGCCACATCGCCCAACCACGCGCCGTATTGCGCGATCGGGGTTCGGTCCAGCCGATAGCGCGCTTCCAGCGCTGCGCGCACTTCCGGCGGCGCGGATTTTTCGGTATCGAACGGCCCGCCCGGCGCGGCACGCAGCAGGACGAAGCACAGCGTGGCCAGCAGCCACAGCGTGAGCGTCGCTTCCAGCAGGCGCGCGGCGAATCGTTTCATCCCAATCGTTTCACCCGAGTTGATCGTTTCATCCGAGTTGGACGTGGAACAAGCGGCCGATCAGCGCCGCCGCGCCCATCGCCATCGCGCCCCAAAATCCGACACGCAGCGCGCCGCGCGCGACCGATGCGCCGCCGACCCGCGCGGCGAGCGCACCGGAGCCGAGCAGCGCGCAAAGCGTCACGGCGAAGACGACCGCTTCGATCCGCGTCGCGGGCGCGAACACCACCGCACCGATCGGCAACATCGCGCCGACCGCGAACGCGGCGGCGGAGGCCAACGCCGCCTGCAGCGGACGCGCGCGCAGGGCTTCGGTGATACCCAACTCGTCGCGCATATGCGCGCCCAGGGCGTCGTGCGCGGTGAGCTGTGCTGCGACCTGCGCCGCCAATTCACGGGTCAGGCCGCGCTTGACGGAGATGTGGGTGAGTTCAAGCAATTCGTGGTCGGGCTCTTCGGCCAATTCGCGCGTTTCTTTCGCGATATCGGCGTTCTCGGTATCGGCCTGCGATTGCACCGAGACGTACTCGCCGGCCGCCATCGACATCGCCCCCGCGACGATGCCTGCGATGCCGCTTGCGAGCACCGCCGCGGTGCCGGCGCCAGTCGCGGCCACGCCGACCACCAAGCCTGCGATGGAGATGATGCCGTCGTTGGCGCCGAGCACGGCGGCGCGCAGCCAGCCGACGCGATCGGTGCGGTGAGTTTCGACGTGCCAACGACGCATGATGCGCTCCTGCGGAAGCGAGGCACGGTTCGTGCGCATCGCGGGAGACGCAGTGTACTGCGCGCGTTCGCCGACCGCCGCGTCGAGACTCATTCTCGCAAACGCAGCCAACGCGAGCCGTGACGATCCAACGGATTCGCTTCGTAACCCTCCACCCGCGGCGAGACCAAATGCTTCGACGTGTAGAAATACAGCGGTACCAGGGCGTGCGCGTTCAGCAAGCGGGTTTCGGCGACGCGCAGCCACGCATTGCGCGCCGCATCGTTGCGCGCGGCATCGGCGCGGGCGAACGCGTCGCGATAGCGCGGATCGTCGTAGCCCATCCAGTTCAACGCGCCGTCGTCGGCGAACGCGGCGAGAAAGTTGCGCGGATCCGGCGCATCGCCGATCCAGCCGCCACGAAACACTTGCGTCACCACGCGCTGTTTGCGGTTCTGCACGAACACTTTCCATTCCTCGTTGCGCAAGCGCACGCGCACACCCAGGGTGTCGCGCCACATCGCCGCCACCGCCAGCGCCATGCGCCGATGCGGGGTGGACGTGTTGTAGCGCAATTCGATGGTGAGCGGATTCGCGTCGGAATAGCCAGCGGCGCGATACAACCGCCGCGCGCGAGCATCGCGCTGCGCCTGCGTCCATCCCGACCAGTGCAGCGATGCCGGCGCATAGCCCGGCAATCCCGGCGGCACGATGCCGTAGGCCGGCGACTCGCCAAAGCCGGTGATGTAACGCGTGAGCTTGTCGCGATCCACCGCGAGCGATAAGGCTTCGCGCAGCATCCTTGGCGCATCGGCGCAATCTCTCTGGCTAGTGCGGGTGGATGCGCGTATGGATGCGCGCGCCGCCGCGGGCGCGGGCGCGCCCGTCGGACGGTCATCGGCGAAAGCCACGTCTTTCGCCGATGACGCGGAAGTCGGGCAGGAGCCCGATCTTCCGCTCGCCGTTGCAAACGGCGGTTTACTCACGTTCAATCCCAGCCAGAACGCGCCGATATACGGCGACACGCGCAACTGCGCGCCGTAGCGCGCGCGCAGCTTCGTCAGCGGCTGCGGCGGTGCGGTTTCGGTGATGTGCAGATCGCCGGCCGCGTAACGCTGCGCTTCCGCCGCGGCGTCTTCGGTGACGTGATAGCGCACGCGCGGGATGGTCACGCGCGCGGCCTCGCGAAAATGCGGGTTTTTCTCCAAGGTCACGCTCGCCTGCGGCGTCCACGCGCGCAATCGATACGCGCCGTTTCCGCGCAGCGCGCCGGGTCGCGTGTGCTGCGCGCCGTAGCGCTCGACCTCCGGCAGCGACACCGGATACGCGATCGGCAAGGTCAGCAGCGCCGGCAAAAACACATGCCGCGTGGTGCGGAAGCGCACGGTGCGCGCATCGGGATGATCGATGCCGATCGCCTCCGTCGGCTTGCGGCCCGCCTGCACGTCCATCGCGAATTCGACCGCCGCGAATTGTTCGGCGAACGGCGCGGCGGTCTCGGGCGCGAAGGCCCGACGAAAACTCGCGACGATCTGCGCCGCATCCAAGGGCGCGTCGTCGCTCCAACGCAAACCCGGGCGCAGATGGAAAGTCCACACGCGCCCATCCGCGGACACCTCCCAACGCTCGGCCGTGCCGGGAATCAAACGCCCGCTCGCGTCTTCGGTCACGAGGCCTTCGTACAGATCGCGCAGGATGTTGCCGCAGGCGACCTCCTGACAACGATGCGCGTCCAATGTCGCCGGCTCGGGACCGTTGCCGCGTTCGAGCTGCGACGACGACTGCGCATAGGCGCCGGCGACGGCACCGATGGAACACAGAGACAGCAGGAGGGCAACGATGCGTCGGATCATCGGACGTATAGTGCCCGACTTGCGCCGTCGCGGCATCGCCCCCATGACCATGCCTGCGCGTCTCGTTTCGCGCACGACGCACCGGCCCGGCTTCGGCTCGCCTCTCGTCGCACCGTTCGCCTTTCGCTTTCTCCGGAGCCCGCATGTCAAGTCCCAGCCACGTCGCCGATACGCCGATTACCGATCGGTCCGAATTGGTGGCGTACATCGCCGCGGGCGAAAAACCGGAGGCGGATTGGCGCATCGGCACCGAACACGAGAAATTCGGCTTCCGCATGGACGATCTGCGCCCGCCGAGTTTCGACGGCGACCGCGGCATCGAAGCCTTGCTCACAGGCTTGACGCGCTTCGGTTGGACGCCGGTGCGCGAATCGGTCGACGGCCTACCCGAACGCACCATCGCGCTGCTGCGCGACGACGCCTCGGTCACGCTCGAGCCGGCGGGTCAACTCGAATTGTCCGGCGCGCCGCTGGAGACGATCCATCAAACCTGCGTCGAAGTCGGCACCCATCTGAAAGAAGTGAAGACCGTCGCCGACGAATTGGAACTCGGGTTTCTCGGCATGGGCTTTCAGCCGAAATGGCGTCGTGACGAGATGCCATGGATGCCGAAAGGTCGCTACCGCATCATGCGCGACTACATGCCGAAGGTCGGTTCGCTGGGCCTGGACATGATGACGCGCACCTGCACGGTGCAAGTCAATCTGGATTTCGCCAGCGAAGCGGACATGGTCAAGAAATTTCGCGTCTCGCTGGCGCTACAGCCCATCGCCACCGCGCTGTTCGCCGATTCGCCGTTCACCGAAGGCAAGCCGAACGGCTATCTGAGTTATCGCTCGCATATCTGGACCGACACCGACACCGACCGCACCGGCATGCTCGACTTCGTGTTCGAGGACGGCTTCGGTTACGAACGCTACGTCGATTATCTGCTCGATGTGCCGATATATTTTTCGTATCGCGACGGCGCCGACGGCAAAAAGCATTATCACGACGCCAGCGGGCAGAGTTTCCGCGATTTCATGCGCGGCGAACTGCCCGCCTTGCCCGGCGCGCTGCCGACGTTGCGCGATTGGTCGGATCATATGACCACCGCCTTCCCCGAAGTGCGGATGAAGAAGTTTCTGGAAATGCGCGGCGCCGACGGTGGGCCGTGGAACCGGCTGTGCGCGCTGCCGGCGTTCTGGGTGGGCTTGCTTTACGACGATGCGGCGCTGGATGCGGCCTGGGATCTGGTGAAGGATTTCAGTCTGGCCGAACGCAACGCCCTGCGCGACGGCGTGCCTAAACTGGCCCTGCATGTCCCGTTCCGTCACGGCACGCTGCGCGATCTGGCTCGCGAGGCGCTGAAAATCTCCGCCGCCGGTCTGCAGCGTCGCGCGCGGCTCAACGCCAAGGGTACCGACGAAAGCCGCTTCCTCGATCCGCTGATCGATGTGGTGGAATCCGGCCAAACCGCCGCCGAACGCAAGCTCGAACTGTTCCGCGGTGAATGGGGCGGCGACATCGACCGCGTATTCCGCGAATTCGCGTACTGACGGGTCTTTCGAAACTCGCTCGCCCCTGATGTCTGTCATCCCGAGCGCCAGCGAGGGACCTGCTTTCGCTCGATTTCACCCCAAAATCAGGTCCCTCGCCTACGGCTCGGGATGACAAGGATTAGGGTTCCACCGGGCGTTGGCGACGAATACATCGCCCATCCGCGCCCGGTTTGTGTAATCTCGATGGTTCGCACCCCCACTGCGAGCTCACCATGCGACTGCGCGACACCCTCGATTTCGCCGAGCGCGACGCTTTGCTGCGCGACGACGTTCGCCGCCTCGGCCGGATGGTCGGCGACATGCTGGCCGAGCAGGTCTCGGCCGAACTGCTCGAACAAGTCGAATCCGTGCGCCGCGCGGCGATCGAACGCCGCGA
>JADZBF010000321.1 GCA_020852215.1 Lysobacter sp.
AAGCTCCGCTATGGCTCTTTCATCGACATCGCGTGGTCAGCGGAGCTGCGCTCCGCTCTACGATCGACGACCGATGCGGTGCAGCGGAGCTTCGCTCCGCTCTACGATTTAGGCTCTACGATCGACGGTCGATGCGGTGCAGCGGAGCTTCGCTCCGCTCTACGGGGACGGGGGCGTTTCTACGGCAGACGCGGCGTCGCTGCCGACCCAACCGCCGCCCAAGGCCTTGTACACCGCGATCAGCGATGTCGCGGCTTGCGCGCGCGCTTGTACGAGTTGATCTTCGCTCTGCAGCAAAGCGCGCTCGGTCTCCAACACCGTCTCGAAATCGGAAATGCCGGCGTCGAAACGCATGCGCGCGAGTTTCACCGCATCGGCGCTCGCTCGCGCCGCGCGTTCGCGATGATCGCGCTCGGCGGCGTTGCGGCCGTAGGCGTTGAGCGCGCCTTCGGCGTCTTCCAAGGCTTCGAGCACGGTCTGTTCGTATTCGGCCAGCGCGCCTTCGGTGCGGGCTTTCTCCGCCTTCACTTCCTGCAGCACGCGCGGGATATCGAACGCGGCCCAGGTGATGCCGGGACCGAAGCGCCAACTGCGCGTGCCGCTTCGGCCCAGATCGCCCAACTGCTCCGCCGCATAACCGACGCGGCCGTTGAAGGCGATGCGCGGGAACAAATCGGTCATGCGATAACCGATGAGATTGGTGCGTGCGGCGAGCGTGCGTTCCGCGGCCACGATATCCGGGCGACGACGCAGCAGATCCTCCGGTCGCCCGACCGGGACCACTTCGGGCAAAGGCGCGGCTTCGTACGGCGCGGCGAGGCGTTCTTCGTGCGTCGCGGGCGGTTGCCCGGTCAACACACCGATGCGGTAAATCCCGCGCGCCGCGGCGGTTTCGAGCTGCGGAATCTGCGCCAGCGTGGATTCGTACTGCGCTTCGGCGCGCGCGCGATCCAGATCGTTGCCGATGCCGTTATCGACTCGTGCGCGGGTAATCTCCAGCGATTGCCGCTGCGCATCGGCGTTGCGACGCGCCACGTCCAAGCGCGATTGCAAACCGCGTAATTCGAAATACTGCCGCGCCACTTCGCCGGCCACCGCGACTTGCGTGCCCCACACCTGCGCCTGGGCGGCGTCGGCGAACGCGGTTTGCGCGGCGATACCGCGAAAATTACGCCCGAACAAACTGATTTCCCAACTCGCGTCGAAGCCGGCCTCGTAATAATCGCTGCGGCGCGCTTCGGGCGGCGCGCCCGGCGCTTCCGGCGCGGCGAGCGAACTGCGTTGGCGCGAGCCGCTGGCGGTCACGGTGGGAAACAGATCGACATACGCGCTGCGCCGCGCGGCCCGCGCTTCTTCCAGGCGCGCCTGCGCGATGCGCAGGTCGTGATTGGCGGCGAGCGCTTGTTCGACCAAAGCGTCGAGCACAGGGTCGTCGAACCGTTTCCAGAACCGCGCGAGGGCTTCGGCGCTGGCCTGCGCTTGTTCGCTCGGCGGCGCATCCGCATTCGCGGGCATGTCCGGTGCGTTCGCGAATTCCGGCGGCAGCGGCGAAGACGGGCGCACATAATCCGGGCCAAGCGCACAGCCCGCCAAGGCGACGGCGAGCGCCGCGACCAAGGCGGCGCGCGGAGTCTTCGCCGCATGCTTCGCAGCGAAAGCGAGATCGCGATTACGCATGCGAGGCCTCCTTCGGCGCATGGCCGCCATTGCCGCCGCTATCGCCGTTTTTAGCGCGCCTGCGCTCGACCAGCGTGCGGATCGTGACGTAGAACACCGGCGTGAAGAACAAACCGAAGAAGGTCACGCAGAGCATGCAGAAGAACACGGTCACGCCCATGACGTGACGCACCTCGGCGCCCGCGCCGCTGGCGAAGACCAACGGCAGCACGCCGGCGATGAAGGCGAAACTGGTCATCAGGATCGGTCGCAACCGCAGACGACAGGCTTCGATCGCCGACTCGACGATGCCGCGTCCCTGCGCTTCCGAGTCGCGAGCGAATTCGACGATCAAGATCGCGTTCTTGCAGGCCAAACCCATCAGCACGATCAAACCGATCTGGGTGAAGACGTTCATATCGACGATGGTGGGCGGGGCGGCGGTCATCGGATTGATCCAGCCCAAACCGATCTGCGCGCCGAACCACAAGCCGTTGATCAGGTTCAACAGCCAGATACCGGCGAGCGCCGAAAGCAGGCACATCGGCACGATCAGAATCACCGCCAGCGGCAGACTCCAACTTTCGTACAGCGCCGCCAGCACCAGATACACCAGCATCACGCACAACGGAAACACCAGATATTGCGCGACGCCTTGATTCACCTGTTGATAGGTCAAACCGGTGAATTCCAGCGTCATCCCGCGCGGCAACACCTGCGCGGCCGTGGTTTTGGCGATGCGCACCGCGTCGGCGCCGCTGATATCGGTGCTCATCGGCGCCGCCTGCACATCGGCCGCGGGAAAGCCGTTGTAGCGCACCACCGGGTCCGGGCCGTAAGTCGGTTCCAGGCGCACCACGCTGGACAGCGGCAACATCTGGCCGTCCCGATTGCGGATGCGCAATCGCGCCACATCGTCCGCTTCGTCGCGGAACGGCGCATCGGCCTGCGCGTACACCGGATAGGTGCGGCCGAAGAGATTGAAGTCGTTGACGTAGGCCGAGCCCAGATACACCTGCAACGTGTCGTAGACATCGGTGAGCGCCAGTCCGCTGGCTTTGATCTTGTCGCGATCGACGACGGCATCGAGTTGCGGCACGTTCG
>JADZBF010000322.1 GCA_020852215.1 Lysobacter sp.
CGGAACGCGCCGAGCGCGAGGACGACGAGATTCCGGTCGGCGCGTTGATCGTCGACGCAGAGGGGCGCGTGGTCGGCGAGGGCTGGAATCGCAATATCGGCGAATACGACGCGAGCGCGCACGCGGAGATCGTGGCGATACGCGAAGCCGGTCGTGTGCTGAGCAACCATCGCCTCGTCGGCTGCACCCTGTACGTGACGCTGGAGCCTTGCGCGATGTGCGCGATGGCGGCGGTGCACGCGCGCATCGCGCGGGTGGTGTTCGCCGCGAGCGATCCGAAAACCGGCGCCGCCGGCAGCGTGTTCGATCTGCTCGCCGATCCGCGGCACAACCATCGCGTCGAGGTCATGGGCGGCGTATATGCCGATGAAGCCGGCGTCATGCTGACCAACTATTTCCGCCGCAAGCGCGGAAAACCACCGCTCTGACGATTCCCGCGCTCTGACGATTCCCGCGTAGAGCGGAGCGCAGCTCCGCTGAATGTTTGGAGAAGGTGTGTAGAGCGGAGCGAAGCTCCGCTAAACAATTCAGGGACAGCCATGTAGAGCGGAGCGCAGCTCCGCTGAGAGTTCACGGAAAAGCATCAGCGGAACTTCGCTCCGCTCTACGCGGGTTGTCTTGAGGTTTCAGCGGAGCTGCGCTCCGCTCTACGGGGCTGAGGCGTGCGGCGGGTTCAGCTTCGTTTTCGCGCCAATTCTTGATCCAGTTCTTCGTCGAAGCTGCGCACCGACAGCCCGACCTCGCGGCCCATCGCGACGCTGGCGAACAGCAGGCAGATCATGCCGATCACCGCCAGGACGGTGGGAATCGCATCCAGGCGAAACCCGAGCAGCGCATCCGCCGCCAAGCCCAAACTGGTGCCGACGAAACATCCCAGCGCGGCGTAGAGCATGCGACAGGCGCGCAGCACCAGCGCCGCGCGATAACGATGCCGTGCGATTTGGGTATCGCGTTCCGCGCGGTCCGGCGCATCCTGCTCCCAGGCGATGATCAACGCGCGCAGGCGATCCACCACGCGCGCCAGCCGCGCATTGGCCGAGACCAGCAGCGAGCCGGTGGCGGCCATCAGCAAGGCGGGGGCGAGCATGGCGCCCAAAACGGCGTGGTGATCGAGCTGGCTGGCGAGGGACATCGACGGAGAGGCGAGCGGAAGGGCTGCGCTATCATGCAGGCACTTTCACCGTCTTGCGAGTCGTATGGCTTCCAGCGAACACGATGTCCTCCCCTCCGTCGCGGCCGAAGCCGCCGCGTCGAATGTCCGAAGCGAAGGGCGATCCGAGGGCCGCCTGATCTGGATCGACCTGGAAATGACCGGGCTGAACACCGATCGCGATTCGATCCTGGAAATCGCCACTGTCGTGACCGATGCGCAGCTCAACGTGCTGGCTGAAGGTCCGGAATTCGCGATCGCGCACGATCTGGCCACGCTCGAAGCGATGGATGACTGGAATCGCAACCAGCACGGCAAATCGGGTTTGTGGACGCGCGTGCTGGAGCAGGGCGTGTCGATGCGCGAGGCCGAACAGCGCACCTTGGAGTTCCTGCGCGCGTGGGTGGGGCCGAAAGCCTCGCCGATGT
Source organism: Lysobacter sp. (assembly GCA_020852215.1). Lineage (GTDB taxonomy): Bacteria > Pseudomonadota > Gammaproteobacteria > Xanthomonadales > Xanthomonadaceae > Lysobacter_I. Next base: position 1,579 of record JADZBF010000322.1, read on the forward strand.
GCGGCAATTCGATCTGCCAGGACCGCCGTTTTCTGCATCGCTTGATGCCGGATTTGGAAAAATATTTTCACTACCGCAATCTCGACGTCAGTACGTTGAAGGAACTGGCGAAACGCTGGGCGCCGCAAGTGATGAACGGCTTCGATAAGGAATCGGCGCATACCGCGCTCAGCGATGTGCGCGATTCGATCGACGAATTGCGTTACTACCGCAGCAAGATCGCGGCCTTTGCGGCACCGGAAGATCCGCACGCTTGAAGATGTTCGTCATGGGAGAAGTCGCATGAACAACCGTTTCGAATCCCTCGCGCGCGCATTCGCGCTCGCCTGCGCGCTCCTGCTGCCGCTGCTGTCTCCGCTCGCGCTCGTTCGCGCGGAGGAGCCCGCATCGACGCCCCCGGCCGAATCGAAACCCGCGCCCTCCGCGGCTCCGGCCTTGCCACCGGGCATGAAGCAGTACTGGTTCATCATGCTCAAACGCGGCCCGAAGCGCGATCATCCGGCCGAAGAAGCCAAGCGGCTGCAAGCCGGCCACATGGCCAACATGCAGACCTATGCCGACAAAGGCCAGTTGCAGATCGCTGGCCCGTTCATGGACGACGGCGAATGGCGCGGCATCTTCATTCTCGACGTGCCCGATCGCGCCGGTGCCGAAGCGATGTGCGCCGACGATCCGGCGGTGAAAGCGGGGCGTTTGGTGTGCGAGATCCATCCGTGGTTGTCGCAAAAAGGCGCGGCGCTGAAGTGAACGCCAGCGCTTCGAATCAGCGGCTTCGACAGGACCTGGCCGCATGAGCGATCCGGAGGTCGTCGCGCTGTCGCCTGCCGAAATGGACGACTTGCGTCGCGCCGTGACGTTGCTGGAATCGCCGTCGCTCGCGATGCGTATCGCGAGTCTGGTGGGTTCGCCGGTCGAAAGTTTGATCAAGCGATTGCCGCGCGCGGTCTCATCGCGCCTTCACGGCGCCGTGGAGTCGGCCTTGACCAAGGCCGCCGAAGCGGCGCTCTGGTCGATGGACAATGCGCCGGGCAAGCCCGCGTCCACACGTCTGCACAAACTGGCCGCCGCCGGCACCGGCGCGGTCGGCGGTGCGTTCGGGTTCGGCGGGCTCTTCGTCGAATTGCCGGTCGCGACCACGATGATGATGCGCTCGGTCGCCGATGTGGCGCGCAGCGAAGGGTTCGATCTGCGCGACTTCGCCACCAAACAGGCCTGTTTGGAAGTGTTCGCGTTCGGCGGCAATACGGCTGCGGACGATGCCGGCGATGTCGGTTATTACGCGGTGCGCGGCTTCACCGCCGATGCGATGCGTCACTTGTCGAAGGAGTTGGCGCAGATCGCGGCCAAGAACGGCGGCGTCATGGCGCCCGGCGTGACCTCGAAACAAGCGGCCAAGTGGCTGGCGGCGGCGATCGAAAAAATCGCCGCGCGCTTCGGTGTGGTGGTCTCCGAGAAATTCGCCGCGCAAGCGGTGCCGGTGATCGGCGCGGTGACGGGCGCGGCCTTGAACACCATGTTCGTCGACTACTACCAGGATGTCGCGCGCGGGCATTTCATCGTCAAACGGTTGGAAGCGAAATACGGCGTGGCGCGCATCGAAGCGCTGTATCGGCAACAACTCGTCGCCGGCAAGAAAGCGTTGCCCGCGCCCAAGCCGTAAGGCAGAACCCGCGAAGCGGATGATCCGCTTCGCTGTCGAAAGCGCGCCATCGGGCGGACAAGCGATGGCGGAATCGCCTACGGCGGTTCCGTCCTACGAATCGATCCGTTTCTACAGTTTTGCGCGATCGAGCGCAGATGACGCTGCTTTTGAGAACAAGATCGGTATTTGGAAAGAGAATCGCCGGTCCAGCGACGACCGCTTGCCCGACGTATGGCCCGACGCACGAAGGGCGCCGATGGCGCCCTTCGTCTTCCTGCATTGCGAAGCGTTCCGGTTTTCGTAGCGAATCAACCCGCTTTCGCTTTCGCCAGTTTCAACCAAGTATCGACCACGGTGTCCGGGTTCAGCGACACCGACTCGATGCCTTCTTCCATCAACCATTGGGCGAGGTCGGGGTGATCGCTCGGGCCTTGGCCGCAGATACCGACGTATTTGCCTTTTCGCTTCGCGGCCTGGATCGCCATCGACAGCATTTTCTTGACCGCGGGATTTCGTTCGTCGAACAGGTCGGCGACGATCGCCGAGTCGCGATCCAAACCCAACGTAAGCTGGGTCATATCGTTCGAGCCGATCGAGAAACCGTCGAAGATATCGAGGAATTCGTCGGCCAGCAGGGCGTTCGACGGCACTTCGCACATCATGATGATCTTCA
>JADZBF010000323.1 GCA_020852215.1 Lysobacter sp.
CGCGGGTGCGAATAAACGTCCCGCATCGATGCCGTCGAAGGTGTCCGATCCGCGCTCGCGCAGAACCACGACGGCGCAACACCGCGCCTGCATCGCGGCATGTTGCGGCGGCAAGGTATCGATGAGCACGCGCGCGCGCATCTGATCCTCGGCGTTGCCGTCGTCGCAGATCAGTGCGCGCCGACTCCCGCGCGCATGCGCGTACGCGACCACCGCGCGACGCAGGTGCGGGTCTTCGCACAGCACCAACAACGCGGGCGGCGCAGGGTCGTCGTCGATCGTGCGTAGCGCGAGGGTTTCGCGATCGAAGCGTTCGAGCAGCCGCAATCCCGTGTCCAACGGCGGCCGATGACGGCAGGGCAATACCGGGCGCCGGCCGCGGCGATAACGGGTCTCGACCGTGCGCGCTCGTTCGCCGGCTCGACCGTCGGTTTCGACGAGCAAGAGGGATTTCGACGCGCCGATGCGCATCGCGCGCGCCAGCGGCAGATCGGTCAGGACCGCCGCCTCGGCAGGCGGATCGTCCACACCAGTGTCGAATTCCAACCACAACATGCGCGCCGGCGTTTCGCGCGCGGTGCCGCATTCGATGCCGACATCGCGTGAGATGTCGCGTGAGATAGAGCGGTAGTGCGGGTTCGCCGCCGCGTCGCGCTCGGCCGATGCGCGCGAGACGGGCGCATCGGCATTCTGCGCAAGCGCATGCGCGCCATCGCCGACGATCATGCGCAGGGGCGCGATCGTCCGATCTCGTCGCGCCGCGTCGCGTTCGTCCAACACGGCGATCCGCAGCGGGCTTCGACCCGAATCCGCGGCGCAGACCGACAACCACCGCAGCAGCGGCGCACGCAGACGCGGCGGCGCGAAGACCTCGAAATCGCGCGCGAAGCGACCGTTCGCCGGGATGCGAACGCCGTGCGCATCGCGTGGGCCGAGCAAGGCGTCCGCGAAACGATCCGCAGCGGCGCGATCGCCGGTCAGTACCGTCGCGCGCGCATCGAAGCACGCGCCGAAATGCGCATCGTGTCGCGCGAACGCGCGCTGTTCGGCATCGCCCGCCCATTGCCAGAGCCACAGCGCTTGCACCACCCAGCGCACGCCGGCGCCCGGTGCCATGCGCAATCGATACGATGCGAACCCCGACGGCGGCGGGTCCTTGGTCGCAAGCCCGGGCCAGCCTCCGCAGGCCTCGCGAAACAAACGCTGCGGGTCGTCGCTGCGGAACAATTCATGCGCGAGGATCGTATGCAGAATCGCCTCGCGCTGACCGACGTGGAAATTGCGACGTCGTCCGCGGCATGCGGCGTCGCCGAACCACCACGCCAGCAACTCGCGGGTCGATGCCGACAGGGCATTGAAAGCGGCTTGCGCGCAGATATCGCCGCCGCCGTCCAAGGCTTCGAGCACGCGCCGGGCGCAATAGCCCATCGCGGCCGGCAAGGGGATCGCTCGTGTCGCGGAGGCGAATGTTCGCGCCGTTGTCGCAGGGCTTGCCGTCTTGGCCGCGTAGGCCGATGCGTTGGTCGGCACCTCTGTCTGTACGTCTATCTTTACATCGCTCCGTACGCCGCTGCGCGCAGCATTCTGTTCGGGCGACGAGGGCGTCGGAAAGATCGTTTCCTGCCGTTTGCGCGCAGCGCCGATCGTCGTGACGCGGCTTCTGTCTTGCCCGTCATCCGCAATGCCGTTCTCGGTCATGACGCCCGTGTTCCATGGACTTCGACGACTTCACATTAACAAACGATTTGTTATAGTACAAACAATATCTTTCACTAGCTGGCGTGCACCGGCTTAACGTCAGGTAATGAAAAATGAACAGATCGCATTCGGCGCGCGCCTGCGCGCCGCACTGCAACATGCGCGGCTCGGCGAAAGCCCCTCGGGGTTGGTCAAGCTGCTCGCCCGGTTCGGCGGCGAGCCGGTGTCTCCGCAGGCGGTGTCGGGTTGGCTGAAAGGACGAGCGATGCCAAGGCAGGCCAATCTACGCGCGCTGGCGAAGTTGTTATCGATGGAACCCCAGTTGTTGCAGTACGGGGAAGACGGCCTGCGCGCACGCGAAATACGCCAGGAATTCAAGCTCGACCCGCTGGATCAACTGGCGCTGGAAACCTTCCTCTCACTGCCGACGGCGCAGCGTAGGCTGATCCGCTCGCTGATCGAGGAAATCTCGCGCGCGCCGCGCAAGCGCCCGACGCGTTGAGCGGGGCGTGCAATCGTCGTCGGCCGCTTCGGCGATGACGACGGTATTCCTAGCGACGGGATTTGTTGCGCCACAGCAAAAGATTGTGATTTCGGACAACACACGTTTTCAAATTCAGGATGGCGCCGACCTAATTTCGGCGCATGAAAAGCGAACAGGAAGCTTTCAGCCAGCGCCTTCGCGCTGCGCTGCGTAATGCCGGGATGACCGAGAGCGCGACCGAGCTGGTCCGTCTGCTGGCCCGCTTCGGCGGAGAGCCGGTCTCGCAACAGGCCGTATCCGGTTGGCTCAACGGCCGCGCGATGCCGCGCCTGGCCAATATGCGGGCGCTCGCCAAGATGCTCGCGATGGAGCCGCAACAATTGCAGTTCGGCGACGACCGGCGCGTGCGCGAAACCCGCGGCGAGTGGCGGATGAACCCGCACGATCAACTCGCGATCGAGGCGTTCCTCAAATTGCCGGCCTCCCAGCGCAAGCTGATCCGCGGCATGATCGACGAGTTGGCGAAAGCCTCGGCGGCGGCGAAACCGAGCAAGCGCGGGCGTTGAGATTCTTCGCGGTATGAAGGTCGAGATCGTCGAAGGCGATGTGCTCGATCAGCCCGTCGATGCCATCGTCAACGCCTGGAACCGCAACATCATCCCGTGGTGGTTGCTCTGGCCGCAGGGCGTGTCCGGCGCGATCAAACGACGCGCGGGGCTTCGGCCTTTCGTCGAGGTCGGGCGACATGGGCCGATTCCTCTGGGCGAGACGGTCGTCACATCGGCCGGGCGGCTGCCGTTCAAGGCGATCTTGCATGTCGCCGGCATCGACATGCTGTGGCGCGCTTCGCAGCGCTCGATTCAAGGCGGCGTCCGTTCGTCGATGACCTTGGCGATCCGAGAAGGTTTCGCCTCCGTGGCCTATCCGGTGATCGGCGCGGGTTCGGGCGGCGTCGGCGAGCAGCGCGCGCTGGGCTGGATGCTCGATGCCTTCGACGAAATCGATGCGCCGACCCATGCATCCATCGATTCGCCGATCGCGGTACGCGTGGTCAGGTATCGCCCGCCGCGCTGCGCTTGATGCGCCTGCGAAAGACGGGGCGATCTTGCCGTCAGCCTTGCTCGCGCGCCTGCTCGCGTGCGATGGCGCGCCAACCGATGTCGTGGCGGTGAAATTCGCCCGGCCACGAAATCCCCGCCACTTCCGCATACGCGGCGCGCTGCGCCTCGGCCACGGTCGCGCCCAGCGCGCATACGCACAGCACCCGCCCGCCCGTGGTCACCGCATGCTCGCCTTCGCGTCGCGTGCCGGCGTGGAAGACTTTGGTGTCGTCCACGTCGGGCGCGTCCCAGGTATTGATGATGTCGCCCAGACGCGGCGTGCCCGGATAGTGCTCGGCCGCCATCACCACGCCGAGCGAAGGCCGCGGATCCCAGTCGGCCTGCGCCTCGTGCAAGCGGCCGTCGATCGCGGCATCGATGAGGTCGAGCAAATCCGTGCGCAAACGCATCATCACCGGCTGCGTTTCCGGGTCGCCGAAACGCACGTTGAATTCGATCACTTTCGGCGCGCCCTGCGCGTCGATCATCAGCCCGGCATACAAAAAACCGGTGAACGGTACGCCGTCGGCGGCCATGCCGCGCACGGTGGGTTCCACCACCTCGCGCATCACCCGCGCATGCACGTCGGGCGTGACCACCGGCGCGGGCGAATACGCGCCCATGCCGCCGGTGTTGGGGCCGGTATCGCCGTCGCCCACGCGCTTGTGGTCTTGCGAGGTGGCCATCGGCAGCGCGGTGCGGCCGTCCACCATCGAGATGAAACTGGCTTCCTCGCCGTCGAGGAATTCCTCGATCACCACGCGCGAACCGGCGCTGCCGAAGGCGTTGCCGGCCAGCATATCGCGCACGGCGTCTTCGGCTTCCTGCAGCGTGGTCGCGACGATCACGCCCTTGCCGGCGGCCAAACCGTCGGCTTTCACCACGATGGGTGCGCCTTTCTCGCGCAGATAAGCGAGCGCCGCATCGAGATCGGTATGCACCGCGTAATGCGCGGTGGGAATGCCGTGCCGCGCGAGGAAATCTTTTGCGAACGCCTTGCTGCCTTCCAGTCGCGCCGCGGCCGCGTTCGGGCCGAAGATGCGCAAGCCCTCGGCGCGAAAGCGATCGACCACACCGGCCACCAGCGGCCCTTCCGGCCCGACGACAGTGACGGCGACGTTCTCCGCGCGCACCAAGGCGACCAAACCGTCGAGATCGGTCGCGCTGACGTCCACGTTGCGGCACTTCGTTTCGATCGCGGTACCGGCGTTACCCGGCGCGACCAGCACCTCGTTCACGCGCGGCGATTGCGCCAGCTTCCACGCCAGGGCGTGTTCGCGGCCGCCGCCGCCGATCACCAACACTTTCATCAAGACGTTCTCCAAAAATACGCGACGCCGCCGTCCGCGGGTATCGCGAGAAAGCCCGAGTCGTCGCGGCAATCGTACAGTCGGGGCATTGACCGAATCGTGACGGCGTCGGGCCACCACCATGCCTCCAGAAGCGGGGATTCGACGAATTCCTTCGTCGTCGGTTCGCAAGCGTCGCCGAAGGGCGGCGCATCGTTTGAGATCGAGTACTCGAAACGCAGGATCGAGACGCTCGTATCGATGTCGTGCATCTCGCGCAAATTCTTCGACGAAGGCGGCAGCCATTCCGGCAGCCAGCCTTTCGCGAACAGCTCCGATTCTTCCGCGTCTTCCCGACCCGAGAAATGCGAACTCGGCTCTTCGATCCACGCGCATGCGCTCATCGCGACGCAAAGCGCGCCGATGATCCAGGTGCGCGCGATGCGGGCGGGCGCGGCGCACATGCTCAGAAGCCCTGATCGCAGCCTTCGTCGGCCAGCCGTTGCTGCGGCGGCGCATAGGCACCGTTCGCGAACGGAACCGGAATGCGCGCCGTCGCGGGCTTGCCGCCGCGCTCGCCGCTCACTTCGATTTGCAGTGCATAGAACCCGTATTCGACCTTCGCGGTGTCGGCGCGCAAGGTGCATTCCACCGAGATCGCATTCTTCGCGCAGGTCTTGTCTTCGGCGGGGTCGCAGGCGCCGCTGTTGTCCAGTTGCGTGCCATAGGTCAACAGACTGTCGAAGCGATCGCTTTCGGCGAAATACAGCGAGCGGATGGAGGTGCCCCAGCCCATATTGGCGTAACCCGAATCCAGCGCGAACGCAGTGCGCGCCGGGCCGATCTGGAAGAACCCGACTTCGCCGGGCGTGCCGAAACTGCCGGTGGCGATATCGCGCTTGGACGCGCCGACGCGCGCCGGTCGCTCGCCGCGCGGATCGAGCAGCAGCCACAAATCGACGAGCCCGGGCGTGACATGCCCGGCATCGGAAAAGGATGTACACACCGCGATCATGCGCGGCCCGTAGCCATCGCGGCCGCTGTCGGCGCACACCTTGCGCGAAGCCGCGACCGGCGCGCCGTTTTCCTCGTCCGGCGAAGGATGCCGCGCCGACCACTCGCCGCCGAAACCCACAGCCTCGTCGCGGTATGCGGTTTTCAGCAGATCGACGGCGGTTTCGTCGGTGATTTGGGCGGGGGGCAGAGGCGAAAGCGCCCACGCGCCGAAATTCGCCGCGCAAAGCAGAGCGAAAGAAACGCCCAGCGCTGCGTGTTGTCGAGTATGCGATGCGTAGGACGTCATGATGCGTGTGCTCCTGTTCGGAAATCAGCGGCAATTCAAATCGGCGACGAGCGTTTCGTCCGGAGCCCAGGATTCCACGCTCATACCGGATGTTTTGAAAATATCGAGGATGCGGATGGTCAGACGTTGCCAGTCGTTGTCCAGCGGCTCGCCAGCGAAGGCGTCGACATTGGGATATATGTCGCTGTAACCGCTGGAGTTTCCCGAGTAATGAATTTCGGCGTCATAGCGTATGGTGTGACTGATCACGAGGAGCCTGTCGAGCCGAGGTAATTTCGGTGGCGACTGATTCAATTCTGCAAAAAGACTCGCGACTTTCTCTGCAGCGGCACCTTTGAATCTTCCGCTACAGTACCGAGGAAGCGCAGGGTCGATTTCGTATCGCATATAGAAAAAGCTTTTCCACCATCGGCGCGCGCTTCGCGAGAATCCCGGGTATTCGAAATCGCCGTTGGGCGCGATGCGAATCGGACGCGTACGCAAATCGTCCGGCTGCACTTCGATCATATAGATACAGGTCAACCGAGCGTCATCGCCGCCGAATCCGCGTCTCGGCGCCGTCGATACGCAAGCCGTCAGAGCCAGTGCGAGCGAGAGGGCGGCGATCAGGCGCATGTGCTCAATGCCTGAAATGCCGCACACCCGTAAACACCATCGCGATGCCGTGTTCGTCCGCGGCGGCGATCACTTCGTTGTCGCGCATCGAGCCGCCGGGTTGGATCATCGCGACGATGCCGGCGGCAGCCGCGGCGTCCACGCCGTCGCGGAACGGGAAGAACGCATCGCTCGCCAGCACCGAGCCCGGGACGACCAAGCCCGCTTCCTCGGCTTTGAGCGCGGCGATTTTCGCGCTGACGACGCGGCTCATCTGGCCCGCGCCGACGCCGACGGTGCGCAGGTCTTTGGCGTAGACGATCGCATTGGATTTGACGTACTTCGCCACGCGCCAAGCGAACAACAGATCGCTCAACTGCGCATCGGTCGGCGCGCGCTTCGTCACGACTTTCAGTTCGTCGGTGCTGACTTCGCGGGTGTCGGCGGTCTGCATCAACAGGCCCGAGCCGACGCGCTTGGTGTCGATCGTGTTCGCACCCTTGCCGCGCGGGATGCGTAGCACGCGCACATTCGCTTTCTTGGTCGCGTAGGCCAGCGCTGCGTTGTCGTAGTCCGGCGCGATCAGCACTTCGACGAATTGTCGGTCGAGGATGGTTTTCATCGTCGCCGCATCGACGGCGGTGTTGAAGGCGAGAATGCCGCCGAAGGCCGAGGTCGGGTCGGTGGCGTAGGCGCCTTCGTAGGCGTCGAGCGCGCTGGCCGCGACCGCGACGCCGCAGGGGTTCGCGTGTTTGACGATGACGCAGGCGGGCGTGTCGAAACCGAATTGGCGCACGCAATCCCAGGCCGCGTCGGCGTCGGCGAGATTGTTGTAGCTCAGTTCCTTGCCCTGCAACTGCGCGAATGTGGCCAGCGTGCCGGGCGCCGGATACAGGTCGCGATAGAACGCGGCCTGTTGATGCGGGTTTTCGCCGTAGCGCAGATCCATGACTTTAGCGAAACAGCCGTGGACCTGCGACGGAAACATCGTGCGGCGGCCGTCGTCCTGCAGCGACGACAAGTAATCGGCGATGGCGGCATCGTATTGCGCCACGCGATTGAAGGCGGCGACCGACAGCGCGAAGCGCGTTTTGCCCGAGACAGCGCCGTCGTGCGCGTTCAACTCATCCAGCAGAGTCGCGTATTGCGACGGGTCGGTAACGACCGCGACGCGCGCGTAGTTTTTGGCGGCGGAGCGCAGCATCGCCGGGCCGCCGATGTCGATGTTCTCGATCACATCGTCGATCGTGCTGTTCGGATCGACCGATACCTTTTCGAACGGATACAGATTCAGCACCAGCAGATCGATCGCGCCGATGCCGTGTTCGGCCATCACCGCGTCGTCGAGCCCGGCGCGGCCAAGCAGACCGCCGTGCACCATCGGATGCAGCGTTTTGACGCGGCCATCCATCATTTCGGGGAAGCCGGTAAGGTCGCTGACATCGCGCACCGGCAGGCCGGCGTCGCGAATGGCTTTCGCGGTACCGCCGGTGGAGACCAATTCGATGCCGCGGGCGGCGAGCGCGCGGGCCAGATCGAGCAGTCCGGTTTTGTCGGACACGGACAACAGCGCGCGGCGGAGCGTCACCGGGGCGCTGGGCAGGTGGCTGGACATCGGGATTCGTCGCGACGGCGGGGGTGCGAAGTATAGCCGGTCGCTTCGCGCGGGCCGGCGATGCGGCGCGTCGCGCTGCCTGCAAGGGCGACGATCGCGAGATTGGGCGGCGAAGCTGGGCGATAGACGGGCGCCGATCAGCCCAAGTCGTAGTCTTTCAGTTTCTTGCGCAGAGTGGCGCGATGGATGCCGAGCATCGCCGCCGCGCGGCTTTGATTGCCGTCGCAATGCCGCAGCACTTCGGCGAACAGCGGGATTTCCAGTTCGCGCAAGGCGACTTCGTAAAGATTATGGCTGTCCGAACCGTTGAGATCGCCCAAATAACGACGCACCGAGGTCGCGACATGATCGCGCAGGGGCGTGCGTGCTCGGGACGTGTGCTCGTGGCGTTCGGCGTTCAAGGTCGGTCTCGCTATCGTTTTTTTTCTCGTCGCCGTGAAGGCCGTTAACGAGCCCTGAGCCGATCCTCGGCAGCGGGTCCATGACGCGACGGGGTGGGGAGTCTAGCGCGCCGCGTGCGCTCGCGCCATGCGCACGCGGGGATTTCGATGCGAGGGCGCGTCGTGTTTCCGATGAATGGCGCGCTCGCGGCGTTTCGATGACTACGATTTCTTGCGTTTCATGGCGGGTTACACGACGAAAACGAAACGATGGCCGTTTCGCGCGCGGCTTTGCGTTGATACCGGCGCTTCGTTTCGGACTGCGCCTTCATCGATGTCGTCGTCGGCTTCGCGCGGTCTCGCTGCCATCCTGAATGCGGCGCGACGATGTGCGGGAAATATGTCGCGGAATGCCGAAAGACGCAGGCGATCGACGCAGGCCGATGCGCATAAATCGATCAGCGAAAATCGATCTGCCTAAATCGACCCATCTAATCGATCCGCGTGAACCGATCAGCGGAAACGCATGTCGTAGGCGACGGTTTGCGCGGCGGGTTCGAGTACGTCCATCGCGACGGTCGCGGTTTCGCCGCTGCCCAACATCGTTTGCGCGGGTGGGCCGCCCAGGTATTCGCGCGCTTCGAAACTGCGTTCGCCCGCGGGTCGTCCGTTCACATCGGACAAGGTCACGTGCAGTTTCGGCCAAGGCTGCGGCCAGCGCGCATCGTTGCGGAAGCTCGCGGTGACGCGCAATGCGCCGCGCAGCGTGGGGTGTTGACGCACATCGCGTTGCAGTAAAGCGAAGGCCTCGGGTTCGCGCCAGGGCGGCAAATCGCAGGACAGCGCACCGCACAGCGTTTCGAGCAACGGCCGCCATCGCGCGCTGGTCGCCAAACGCGCGCGATCGGCGAGCAACATTTGCAGCACCAGCGTCGCGCTCAAGACCGCGATGGCGAGGATCGCGGGCCAACGGCGTCCATGCAATGGTGCCGTGTCGTCGCGCGTCGCGGCGCGCGCGAAACTCGGCGCCGTTTGCCCGGCGCGACGGCGGTTCGTCGTGCGCGGTATCGAAGGCGGTGCGGCCGGTGCCTCGACCGCTGTCTCGACCGTTGCGATCGTTTCGAGCGTCTTCTCGGACGCGTCGAGATCATCCACATATTCGTCGACATATTCGTCGACATATTCGTCGGCATGTTCATCGACATGTTCGTCGATGCATCCATCGTCCGTCGATGCCGGCAATCCATCGGCCCCATCGCTGCCCGTCGCATCGTTGTCCGGGTCGTTGGCCGTATCGTTCGCCGAATCGATCATTTTTTCGTTGGCCAGATCGCCCATCGCATCGAGGGAATCGGTGTTCTCCGTCGAAATCGCAGCCTCCGGCGGTACCGGAGCGAGCTCGTCGAGCATCGAGGAGTATTCGTTGTTTTCGTCGTCTTCCGTGTCGGGCGTTGAATCGTCGATCGCATCGCTCGGCGTATCGTGGGGTGCGTCGTCGATCGTCGTCGATGCTGCGCTCTTTCGCGAAATTTCTTCCGCATCCGCATCCGCATCCGCATTTGCGGCTTGCGGTTCCTGTTCGCGCAGCGGGCCTTTGCATTGCGGACACAGCGGCGGCGGCAAGTCGGTGGCGAGGTCGGTCGCGACCAGCGCACGACAGTACGGGCAATTGATGAACATCGCGTCAGGCCGTTCCGCTCGGGTTCGCGGGTTTTTCGGCGATGTCCTTCGCGATGCCGTCGTCGCGCTTGCGCACGCCGTCGATGCGCACCCAATCTTCCAGCGAAGTCACGCGTAATCCGTCGAACCAACGTCCGTAGCGTACGACCAGTTCCGCGTCCTGGCCGGCCAGGATGCCGGACAAGGCGATACGCCCGCCCGGCGCGACGCGTGCGGCCAACGTTTCGGCCAAGGCATCGAGGGCGACGGCGAGAATATTGGCGACGACGATGGGATAGCGCGCGACGGGTTCGTCCTGCGGCAGAAACACCGCGAGTTTGTCGTCGACGGCGTTGCGCTCCGCGTTGTCGGCGGTGGCGAGCAGCGCTTGCGGGTCGTTATCGACGCCTACGGCGCGCGCCGCGCCCAGCTTCAGCGCCGCCAAGGCCAGAATGCCGCTACCGCAGCCGAAATCCAGCACCGTCGCGCCCTGCAGCGCGCCTTCGGCGGCCAGCGCATCGAGCCATTGCAGGCACAGCGCCGTGGTCGGATGCGTGCCGGAGCCGAAGGCGAGGCCGGGGTCGAGTCGCACCACGGCGGCGTCCGGCGCGTCCGCGCCGTCGGGCAGGGCGTGCTTCCAGGGCACGATCCAGGTACGCGCACCGAACTGCAGCGGCGCGTATTGGTCCATCCACGCCCGCTCCCAGTCCTGATCTTCGATTTTGCGGAACCCCGCCTGCGTCCAATCCAGACCGGGATCGAAAGCTTCCAGCGCCGAGAGCAACAGCAGCGCGTCGGCATCGTCGGGAAACAGCGCCGAGAGCGCCACTTCGCCCCAAATCGGCATTTCGCCGACGCCGGGTTCCAGAATCGCGCGCTCGTTCGGCGTTTCCGCATCGGCGTCCAACAAGGTCACGGCGAGCGCGCCGATGTCCTCCAGCGCGCGTTCGTAACGCGGTTGGTCGCTCTCGCGGCATCGCAGGGACAGTTCGAGATAGGGCACCGGTGAGTCTCGTCGCGCACGGGGCGAAAGGGCGAGCAAGGATAACGCGAGCGGCTGCATTCCCGTCCGCCCGCCGCCCGCATGCCGTCGAGGCCCAGTGTCGCGCCGTTCGTCGTCCCTCGCCCGAATCGTGCGGTGCGGCTCGGTCGGTCGCCGCGACCCGGTGCTAGCATCCGACGGTCGCTGCTACGCAGTGCACCGAGCACGCCGCCATGCCATCGATTCTCCCCAGCACCGCCTGGACGCTACGGATCGGCGCCGTTCTCGCCGCGAGCGGCGTGTTGCTCGGCGCCCAGGCTGCGGCGACGCGCCTGCAGCGCGGCGTGCGCCCCGAAGATCGCGGCGTTCGCCCGCCCGCGGTCGTACCGAAGGACATTCTGCTCGGCCGCTTGGAATTGGAGTGGGGCGATGCGCCGCCGGATGCGATGCCCGATGCGATGACCGCGTCCGCGGCGGCGAAACCTGCGGCGTTGGAGCACGTTTTCCGGGTCTCGGTCGTCGAAGACAGCGGCCTTCGCCATGCGCTGGAGCCCGATCGCGCATTGCTCGCGGCGGGCGATTTATATGCGTTGTACGGTCGGCGCGTCGCGGTCGGCCTCAACCTCGCGAAAACCGCGAATGCGCCCCGCGTCGGCGACGTGCTGATGCCCGATGCGATCGTGCCGATCGACGATCTTCTGGCGAAAGAACCCGCACGCAAGGACGTCGTAGCGGCGATCGCGGGCACCACGTCGTGGGTCACGCTGATGTGCAAATTCGCCGACAAGCCGACCGAACAGAAGCCGCTCAGCTTCTTCCAGGGCCAGTACGGCAACGCCATCGGTCAACTCGGCCATTACTGGCAGGAAGTGTCCTTCGGCCAGATCAATCTCGGCGGCAGCAACGCCTATGGCTGGGCGACCTTGCCGCAGCCGCGGTCGTACTACGTGACGCTCGACACGACGACCAACAAAGACAAGGCCGATCTGACCAAGCTGTTCCAGGATTGCACCGCCGCGCACGACGCCAACGTGAATTTCGCCATCAACGGCGGCGTGCAGGGCGTGAACATGATGTTCAACGACAATCTCGACGGTTATGCCTGGGGCGGCGGCCATTGCGCCACGCTCGACGGCATCAACAAATGCTGGAGCAGCACCTGGAACCCGCCGTGGTCGTTCGGCAATCTCGCGCCGCTCTCGCACGAAATGGGTCACGCCTACGGTTTGCCGCACGCCAACAATTCCGACAACGACAGCGACCCGTACGACAACACCTGGGACGTGATGAGCGACGCTTGGAACAACGGCGTGCCCAATACCACGTACGGCACGTTGCCCAAGCACATCAACATCTATTCTCGAAACCGTCTGGGCTGGGTGGCCACTGCGCGCAAACGCACCGTCAACGCCGGCACCGGTGCGACCTCGCTGACGTTGGATCGCGCCAGTCTGCCCGGTTCGACCAATCTGCAGATGATCACGCTGGCGTATCCGGGTCAGAGCACGCGCTATTTCACCCTCGAAGCGCGCAAGCGCACGGGCGACTACGAAAACAGGCTCGCCGGCGACGCGGTGATCATTCATGACGTGCTGACCTCGCGCAAAGAGCCGGCGTGGAGCATCGACGCCGATCAGCCGCCGGCCAATCGCGCGAACAACGAAGGCAGCATGTTCAAAGTCGGCGAGACCTGGATTTCGCCCGACTACGCGTTCCGGGTGAAGGTCGAATCGGCGACCGCGCAGGGCTTCGTGGTCAGCATCAAGCCCAACCCGCGGCAAACCCTGCCCACGCCGCCGCGGCGGGTGAGCGGGAAGCCGGTCGCGGCGCCGGCCGCGCCCGCAAGCCTGCCCCGAGCGATCGACGGAACGCATCGGTTTGCCAACCCGGGGCCGCGCCGATAAATTGCTAGGCCGACCGGATGCGAGCGCCCCCGTGCTTTTGATGATCGACAACTACGACAGCTTCACCTACAACCTGGTGCAGTACCTGCAGGCGCTGGGGGCGGAGGTGAAGGTGGTGCGCAACGACGAGTTGACGGTCGCGCAGATCGACGCCTTGCGGCCGGAACGCATCGTGATCTCGCCCGGCCCTTGCACGCCGAACGAGGCCGGTGTGTCGGTCGATGCGATCCGTGAGCTGGGATCGCGCATTCCCATTCTCGGCGTCTGCCTGGGGCATCAAAGCATCGGCCAAGCCTACGGCGGCGACGTGGTGCGGGCGGGGCGGATCATGCACGGCAAAACCTCGCGCATCCGCCACACCGGGCATGGCGTGTTCGCCGGCCTGCCCGACGGTTACGAAGCCAC
>JADZBF010000324.1 GCA_020852215.1 Lysobacter sp.
ACTTTCGTCACCACCGCGGTGCCGCCTTGTTCCAGCCCGGTCACTTCGTCCAACTGCCAGCGGTGCTCGGTCCCTGCGTATTGTTGCGGCGGCGCGCCGACGACCATGCTGAACACGGCTTTCCGGCCGTCCCAATGCACGGTCGGTTCACGTACGGCGATGGCTTGCGCGGTTTGCAAACCGTCCATGCCGTAGCCGGCTTCGCGGGTGAGATTGCGCACGCTGCCGTCGGGGTAACGAATCATCAGATCGCCGCCCCGCGGCACGGAAGAAACCGAGGCGAGATGGTTCGCGAACGTCGACATCCGGCCCGCGAACGGATCCGCGCCCGGCGTCGGTACCTGTGTGACGAACAGCACCGGGTTCTGCAGGGCGCCCGTGTTGACGGCCGTCGCCGCCGCGCGTATGCGCGTCGCGCCGAGGCCGATTGTCGTCGCCGTATCACTGGTCTTGCCAACCGATGCCTCGTCGGGCGACCGCGCCGATTCGTTCGTGCAGCCGGCAAGCGCGAGTCCCAGCATGGCGACGGTCGCGGTGCGAAGGATGGGCGCACTGCGGGCGCTGCGAATGGCCGTGAGGGAGAGGGCGTGCATGGGGCCTCGCGAAATATCGATTAGGAGTTCGAGAAGAACAGTTCGAGAAAAGCCGTTCGAGAAAAGCCGTTCGAGAAGAGCCGTTCTTGAAGAACCGCAACCGAGAGATGAACGATGCGCTGCACGGCCGATCTCGCGGTGCGCAGCGCCGTTCGCTCGGATGCGAACGCGAGCCCCCTGCGCTCGTGCGGACGATTCTAGGCGCGTGCGCGTCGCGATGGGTGTGATCGGAATCACGTCAGGCTTTGGCGCGGACTTTGGCCCCGGACTTCGCCGCCGACCGGCGGCGCGTGTCGCTCGGCCCGCCGCGCCTGGTGGGGTATGCTGCGGCCCACCTCTTCGCACGGAACCGTCGCATGACCGCCGGTCAACCTCTGCTTATCACCTTCGGCCTCTACCTGTCCGCGATGATCGCGATCGGTTTCTGGGCGTGGCGCTCCACCCGCAGTTTCGACGATTACATCCTCGGTGGGCGCTCGCTGGGCAGCGTGGTGACGGCGTTGTCGGCCGGCGCCTCGGACATGAGCGGCTGGCTGCTGATGGGTTTGCCCGGTGCGCTGTATCTGGGCGGCGTGTCCGAAGCCTGGATCGCCCTGGGCTTGATCGTCGGCGCGTGGTGCAACTGGAAATTCGTCGCCGGCCCGCTGCGCGTCTACACCGAACGCACGCGCAACGCGCTGACCTTGCCGGACTATTTCACCCATCGTTTCGAGGACCGCCAACGTCTGCTGCGCGTGTTCTCGGCAGTGGTCATTCTGGTGTTCTTCGCCGTCTACTGCGCCAGCGGCATCGTTGCGGGCGCGCGTCTGTTCGAGAGCGTGTTCGGCGTGCCGTATGCGCAGGCGCTGTGGTGGGGCGCCGCGGCGACGATTCTCTACACCTTGGTCGGCGGTTTTCTCGCGGTGAGCTGGACCGACACCGTGCAGGCGTCGCTGATGATCTTCGCGCTGATTCTGACCCCGATCATGGTCGTGCTCGGCAGCGGCGGGCTCGGATCGAGTCTTGCGCTGATCGAGATGACCGATCCGATCAAACTCGATTGGTTCAACGGCGGCGCGTTGGGCGCGGTCGGCATCGTCTCGCTGTTGGCGTGGGGGCTCGGTTATTTCGGGCAGCCGCATATTCTCGCGCGCTTCATGGCCGCCGATTCGCTCAGCACCATTCCCAAAGCGCGGCGCATCGGCATGAGCTGGATGGTGCTGTGCCTGTTCGGCGCGATGGCGGTGGGCTTCTTCGCCCACGCGTATTTCGCGCAGTATCCCGGGCAAATCGGCCCGGTCAAAGACAATGCCGAGCGCGTGTTCATCCAATTGACCACCGTGTTGTTCAACCCGTGGGTCGCCGGCGTGCTGCTATCGGCGATTCTGGCCGCGATCATGAGCACGCTGTCCTGTCAGTTGCTGGTGTGTTCCAGCGCGCTCACCGAGGATTTCTACAAAGGCTTCGTGCGCCCGAACGCCGGGCAGCGCGAATTGGTGTGGTTCGGCCGCGCGATGGTGCTGCTGGTGGCGCTGCTGGCGATCTGGATCGCGCGCGACCCCGACAGCAGCGTGCTGAAACTGGTGTCGTATGCCTGGGCCGGCTTCGGCGCCGCGTTCGGCCCGGTGGTGTTGTTCTCGTTGTTTTGGGGACGGATGACCCGCAACGGCGCGCTGGCCGGCATGGTGATCGGCGCGACGACGGTCATCGTCTGGAAAGAATATGTCGTCGCGCAGAACATCAGCGCGCTGTACGAAATGGTGCCGGGCGTGATCGCCGCCGGCATCGCGATCGTGCTGGTCAGCAAACTTGGCAAGCCGCCGTCGGACGAGGTGGTGTTTCGTCACAAAGGCGTGATGGAAACGCTCGATGTGCATGGGTATTGACGCATGGGTACCGATAGCGAGCGAACAGCGCTTCGTTTTCGCCGCGATGCTTGGCTATTGCGCTTCGTGATCATGCAGATACTGATCGGATTGAGCGTGCTTCTGATCGGACTGGCGATACGCTACGAATCGACACCGGCGGCGCTGACGGGAATGTTGATGTGCGTATTGCTGGTCGGTTACGCAGCTTATGCCTGGTTGAAAGCGCTGGCGTCTCATTGGAGGCTCAGGCGGCTCAACAGTGGATCGACACGAGACGTCGAGTGAGGTCGCAACGAGCCCCTCACCCGGCTTCGCCACCCTCTCCCCGCGACGCGGGGAGAGGGAAGAGCGCGCGCAGCGCGCGAGGGTGAGGGGAATGACCGCCGACACCCGCCCGCTCGCCATCGCGATCATGGGTCCGACCGCGTCTGGCAAGACCGCGTTCGCGTTGGAGTGCGCGCAGCGTTTCGGCGGCGAGATCGTCAGCGTCGATTCGGCGCTGGTGTATCGCGGCTTGAATATTGGCGCGGCGAAGCCCAACGACGAAGAGCGCGCGGCGGCGCCGCATCATTTGATCGATGTGCGCGAACCCTGGCAGCCGTATTCCGCCGCCGATTTCGCGCACGATGCGCGCGTTGCGGTGGACGACATCCTCGCGCGCGGCCGTCTGCCGATTCTGGCCGGCGGCACCGGCCTGTATTTTCGCGCGCTGTTGCATGGGCTTTCGCCGATGCCGCCGGCCGATCCCGCCGTCCGCGCGCGCCTCGAAGCCGAAGCCGGCGAGCGCGGTTGGCACGCGATGCACGCGGAACTCGCGCGGATCGATCCCGAGGCCGCGGCGCGTATTCACGCCACCGATCCGCAGCGTATCCAGCGCGCGTTGGAGGTGTATCGCATCAGCGGCCGGCCGATCAGCGTTTGGCGGCGCGAAACGGCGAACGACGCCGCGCGCTTCCCGTGCCGCGTGTTGAAACTCGCGCTGGCGCCGGATGACCGCGCGGTGCTGCACGCGCGGATCGAAGCGCGTTTCGACGCGATGCTCGACGCCGGTTTTCTCGACGAAGTGCGCGCTTTGCGGGCCTTGCCCGAATTGCGCGCGCATCCGGCGCCCTTGGATCTGCCCGCGCTGCGTGCGGTGGGGTATCGGCAGGCGTGGGAGCATCTCGACGGCCTCGCCGACGCGCGCGAATTCCGCGACCGCGCGATCTTCGCCACGCGCCAACTGGCGAAACGTCAGCTCACGTGGCTGCGCGGCGATCTCGCGCTGCGCTGGTTCGACCCGCAGGCCGATGCAGCGGCGCTGCAAGACGCCATCGGCCTGTTCATGCGCCCCGCATCGGCCTTGTCGCGGACGCGCGCGTAAGGCCTGGGGCGCGTCGGGGCGGCCGCGGCTTCCGGTTCCGGCCCAGTTGTGTAACCATCGGCACGGGTCGATCGGGGAGATCGGCCCGTTGTCGCGTCGTTCGCCCCGCCCCGCAGTTCGCGCCGAATGCGCGCTGCGAAAACGAGACGGACGATGCGCCCCAAAATCCGACGGCATCGTTTCGCTCGTACGCATTCCTCGCGTGCGACGACCGCCGTCCCGAACTCACCACCACCGATGACCTACATGTTCCAGCCAATAACAAGACCCAAAGTGGGGAACACCATGTCCAAGGGGCAGTCGTTGCAAGATCCTTTCCTCAACGCCCTGCGCCGCGAGCGCGTTCCCGTTTCCATCTACCTCGTCAACGGCATCAAACTGCAAGGCACGATCGAGTCTTTCGACCAGTTCGTCGTCTTGTTGCGCAACACCGTCAGTCAGATGGTCTACAAGCATGCGATCTCCACCGTGGTGCCGGCGCGTAACGTACGCGTCGGACCGGGCGGCGGTTACGTGCAGTCGGCCGAGCATCATTCGTCGCGCGACGAAGACGACGATGACGACGACGATCACGACGACGAGCCCATGCCGGGCATGATGCCGCCGCAGGGTTGATCCCTCGGCGTCGTTGGATTTGTCGTTATCGCAGCCGCGCCGGGCAAAGCTCGGTGCGGCTGCGGACGTTGCGGCTACGGCTGTTGCGGCTGCTCGCTCCGATCGGCGCGACGAACGCGACCGCTGCCGGTGCCATGAATTCGCGGTGAGGTGCCGCGACGGCTTGTTTTGATCGCCGTAAGCCCCAATAAGATGTCATCCCTCGTTGCGCTCGGCATGACGTCGATTCGACGACAACTCATTCCGGGCAACGCTGGCTTTTCGGCGTTGCCGTAACGTCTCGACCGCACCTCTCAAAGCCCCTCGCACCGGCCTCGTATCCAGTGGAATTGTTCGAACGCTCGCGTAAGGGCGAAATCGCATTGTTGATCCAGCCGCACGCCGGCGGGCCGCCCGAGCCCGACGTGCTGGAAGAGTTCGCCGATTTGGCGCGTTCCGCCGGCGCCACGGTCGCGGCGATGCTGCATGCGCGGATCGACAAACCGAACGCCGCGATGCTGATCGGCAAGGGCAAACTCGAAGAAGTCAAAGCCGCAGCCGACGCCACCGGCGCCGATCTGGTGCTGGTGAATCATCCGCTGAGCCCGGGGCAGGAACGCAATCTCGAAAAAGCGCTCGGCCGTCGCGTGGTCGACCGCACCGGCTTGATTCTGGATATCTTCGCCCAGCGCGCGCGCAGCCACGAAGGCAAGCTGCAGGTGGAACTGGCCCAATTGCGGCATATGGCCACGCGTTTGGTGCGTGGCTGGACGCATTTGGAGCGTCAGCGCGGCGGTTCGATCGGCCTGCGCGGCCCCGGCGAAACGCAGTTGGAAACCGACCGTCGCTTGCTGCAGAAGCGCGTCGAACAACTGCAGCGCCGGCTCGACAAGGTCGAAGTGCAGCACACGCAGATGCGCCGTGCGCGGGTGCGCAGCGAATTGCCGCGCGTGGCCTTGGTCGGCTACACCAACGCGGGCAAATCCACGCTGTTCAACGCGCTGACCGGCGCCGAAGCCTACGCCGCGGATCAATTATTCGCGACGCTCGATCCCACCGTGCGCCGCATCGCGCTGCCCGGCGGCAGCGTGGTGCTGGCCGATACCGTCGGCTTCGTCCGCGACCTGCCGCACGAACTGGTCGCCGCGTTCCGCTCCACCTTGTCCGAAGCCCGCGAAGCCGATCTGCTGCTGCACGTCATCGACGCCGCCGATCCGCTGCGCGACGAACGCATCCGCCAAGTGGACGCGGTGTTGGCCGAGATCGAGGCGGGCGAGATTCCGCAGTTGCTCGTCTACAACAAGATCGACCGTCTCGAAGGTGCCGCGCCGCGCCACGACCCCGCCGTGCGCGCGGCCGAGGACGGCAGCGTCCCGGACGATCACGGCCTGGAGGAGGTCGCGCGCGAGCGCGTTTGGCTGTCCGCCCGCAGCGGCGAAGGCCTCGACCTGCTGCGCGCCGCGCTGATCGCGCGTCTGGGCCTGCGCCGCGTGATGGGCGCGATCCGGCTGCCCGCGCGGGCGGGCGGGCTGCGGGCGAAGCTCTATGCCTTGGAAGCGGTGCGCGCCGAGCGTCACGACGACGACCCCGAGAACCCCGGCGGCTGGTGGCTGGACGTCGATCTGGCGCTCAGCGACGCGGAAAAACTCGCCGCCGGCCCCAACGGCAACGCCTTGGAGCCGCTGCTGCCGGTCGCGGACGAGGACGACACCGTCTGAGTCCTGAAGCCACGCCGCGCACCGGCACAGGGGCGCACGCGAGCGACCTTGTATTATCCCCACCACGCCCGCACACCTGCGGATCGTCATCGACATCGTATTGGGCATCGGAGCAGGCATGGCCTGGAACACCCCCGGCAACAACAATCAAGAGCCCTCGGGCGGCGGCAATCGCAGCCCCTGGAAACCCCGCAACGGCGGCAGTCGCGGCGGCGGTAACGGCTTCGACGGCCTGATCGAACGCCTGCGCGGCCTCTTCGACGGCGGTAGCGGCGGTCATCCGCTGCGCTGGGTCGCGGTGGTGCTCGGCATCTTCCTGCTGTTCAACTGCTTCGTGCTGATCGCCGAACGACAACGCGGCGTGGTGCTGCGTTTCGGCAAGTACGACCGCACGCTCGAACCCGGCCCGAGTTTCAAACTGCCGTGGCCGATCGAAAGCGTGGAGAAGGTCGAAGCCACGAAGATCAACAGCTACAGCCAGATCGACGTGCCGGTGCTGACCCGCGACGAGAACATCGTGCTGGTCGAGATCAACGTGCAGTACCGCATCAGCGACCCCAAGCTGGCGCTGTTCGGCACGCGCAACGCCGACGACATGCTGAAAGAAGCCACGCTCAGCTCGGTTCGCGAACAAGTGGGTCGTTCCGACCTCGATACCGTGCTTGGCGCGCGCGACGCGCTCGCGGTCGCCGCGCGCGAACAACTGCAGAAGTCGTTGCAGATGTATCAAACCGGCTTGCTGGTCACCGAATTGAACCTGCCCAACGCGCGCCCGCCGGAAGAGGTCAAGCCGGCGTTCGACGACGTGAACTCCGCGCAGCAGGACAAGGACCGCAAGATCAGCGAAGCGCGCGCCTACGCCGCCAAGATCGTGCCCGAAGCGCGCGGCGAATCCGCGCGCACGCGCACCGTGTCCGAAGGCTACAAAACCGCCGCCATCGCCCGCGCCACCGGCGACGCCGCGCGCTTCACGTCCCTGGTCGAGCAGTACCGCAACGCGCCGGACGTGACCCGCAAACGCATGTGGCTCGACACCGTGCAGGAAGTCCTGTCGCAGAACCGCAAGATCATCGGCGGCGACAGCCGACAACTGCTGTATCTGCCGGTGCAACCCAGCCGCAACGCCGCGCAGAGCGGCGGTTCCGTGGGGATGTCCGCCCCGCCGCCGGAAGTGATCGCGCCCGCCGTGACCTCCACCCCCGATTCCAGCATCCGTCCGCAACGCGGCGTCGATAACGAAGGGAGCAAGCGATGAAAGTCTCGATTTGGGCGCCCATCGCCGTCGCCGCGCTGTTGTTGCTGTTCGGCTCGGTGTTCGTGGTGCGCGAAGGCCACACCGCGATCGTGCTGAACCTCGGCCGCGTTTCGCGCAGCGATCTCGGCCCCGGCCTGCATTTCAAACTGCCGCTGATCGAAAGCGCGCGCATCTACGACCAACGTTTGCTGGTGCTGCCGGCCGAACCGGAGCGGTACCTCACCTCCGAACGCAAGGACGTCAGCGTCGATTTCTTCGCAGTCGGCAAAATCCAGGACACCCGCGCGTTCTATCGCGCCACCGGCGGCAACGAATCCGACGCGGTCGAGCGTTTGGCGCCGATCATCAAGGACTCGCTGCGCAACGAAATCAATGCGCGCACGCTGTCGCAGGTGGTGGCCGGCGAACGCGACAAGATCATCGGCCCGCAGTTGGCGGCGATCAACAAAGGCGCCGCCACGCTGGGCGTGCGCATCGTCGATTTGCGCATCAAGCAGATCGACCTGCCCACCGACAGCCGCGTGATCGACGACGTCTACAACCGCATGCGCGCGCAGCGTCAGCAAGTGGCGAGCAAGCTGCGCGCCGAAGGCGAAGAACAAGCCAACGAAATCCGCGCCAAAGCCGACCGCGACAGCGCCGTGCTGCTGGCCGAAGCCGAACGCGACGCGCAGAAACTGCGCGGCGAAGGCGATGCCGAGGCCGCGCGCATCTACGGTAACGCCGCCAACGCCGATCCCAGCTTCTTCGCCTTCCAACGCAGCCTCGACGCCTACCGCGCCTCGTTCAAAGACGGCGATGCGGTGATCGTGCTCGACAAGAACGACCCGTTCCTGCAGTACATGCGCAGCGATCGGTGATCGCTTCGCGATGAACGACCTCTGGGCCGCCCTGGCCCTTGTCGCGGTGCTCGAAGGCTTGGTGTTGTTCGCCTTCCCCGGCGTCTGGAAGCGCACCGCGGAAGAACTGCTGAAGATGCCCGACGCGCAATTGCGTCGGTTCGGGGCCGGCATTCTGGTCGTTGGGCTGATCGTGCTGTACGCCGTGCGGGGCGGTTGATCCGCTCGCCCGCGACGGTGCCGCCGAGCGACCGCGGCTCTCGAAAATGAACGGAAAAGGTGGCCCCACGCCCCCGAAACCCGGATAATGCACAAAAGCCGGAAGGGACGTTTTGTCCCTCCGGCTTTTTCCGTGTCGGGGATCGTTTGTGGGAGCGCCGGAAGGCGCGATCTGCTCTCGAGGTCCCGATCCTGTACGGCGTATCGGGTCGCGCCTTCCGGCGCTCCCACCACGAGATTTCGGAGTTATCGAAATGGGTCAGTCGGTCGTAGTGTTGGGCGCGCAGTGGGGCGACGAGGGCAAAGGCAAGATCGTCGATCTGCTGACGCAGGACATCGGCGCGGTCGTGCGCTTTCAGGGCGGCCATAACGCCGGCCACACGCTGGTGATCGGCGGCAAGAAAACCGTGCTGCATTTGATTCCCTCCGGCATCCTGCGCGACGACGCGCTGTGCCTCATCGGCAACGGCGTCGTGCTGCACCCGGGCGCGCTGCAGAAGGAAATCGGCGAACTCGAAGCCAACGGCGTCGAAGTGCGCAGCCGTCTGAAAATCAGCCCGGCCACGCCGATCATCATGCCGTACCACATCGCGCTGGATCAGGCCCGCGAAAAAGCCGCCGGCAAAGGCGCCATCGGCACCACCGGCCGCGGCATCGGCCCCGCGTACGAAGACAAAGTCGCGCGTCGCGGCATTCGCGTCGCCGATCTCAGTTACCCGAACGAACTCGCCGAAAAACTCCGCGCCGCGCTCGACTATCACAACTTCGTGCTCACGCAGTATCTGAAAGTCGACGCCATCGATTACCAGCAGACGCTCGACGAAGCGCTCGCGTTCGGCGAATACATCGAGCCGATGAAATCCGACGTCGCCGGCCTCCTGCACGAGCTGCGCAAACAGGGCAAGCGCGTGTTGTTCGAAGGCGCGCAGGGTTCGCTGCTCGACATCGACCACGGCACGTATCCGTACGTCACCAGCAGCAACACCACCGTCGGCGGCGCGCTCGCCGGCACCGGCGTCGGCGCCGACGCCATCGACTACGTGCTCGGCATCGCGAAAGCCTACGCCACGCGCGTCGGCGGCGGCCCGTTCCCGACCGAACTCGACGACGCCATCGGCCAAGGCATCCGCGACCGCGGCCAGGAATACGGCGCCACCACCGGCCGCCCGCGTCGCTGCGGCTGGATGGACATCGTCGCGCTCAAACGCGCCGTCGCCATCAACGGCATCAGCGGCCTGTGCATCACCAAACTCGACATCCTCGACGGCATGGACAAGCTGAAAATGTGCGTCGCCTACGAATACCGCGGCAAACGCACCGAATACGCCCCGCTGGACGCCGACGGCTGGAACGAATGCACCCCGGTGTATCTGGAATTCCCCGGCTGGAGCGAATCCACCGCTGGCATCACCGAATGGAGCAAACTCCCCGCCGCCGCACGCGCGTACTTGCGCTCGCTGGAAGAACTGGCCGAATGCCCGCTCGCGATCGTCAGCACCGGCCCGGATCGCGACGCGAATATCGTGCTGCGCGACCCGTTCGCGTAAACCTACGTTTTTTGCTTTCCTCTCCCCGCAACGCGGGGAGAAGAGCATCAGCATCGCGTCGCACTCCCTCTCCCCGCAAAGCGGGGGAGAGGGAAAGCATCTACATCGCGCCGCACTCCCTCTCCCCGCAAAGCGGGGGAGAGGGAAAGCATCTACATCGCGCCGCACTCCCTCTCCCCGC
>JADZBF010000325.1 GCA_020852215.1 Lysobacter sp.
CGAATCCGCTGTACCCGTATCAGACGACGAACCCGAGACTCTTCGCCGGCGGCGACGGCGTGCGCGGCGCGGACTTGGTGGTCACCGCCGTGCAAGAAGGCCGCGACGCGGCGGCGAGCATCGTGCGTTATCTCGGCGCGACGAACGCCTGAACGACGCCGCCCGAAACGACGAGTCAAAAAACGACGAGTCAAAAAACGACGCGCCTCAAACGACGACGCCCGCATCGAATGCGGGCGTCCTGAGCGACGAATTTTGTGTTGAGGCGAGTGCGGAGAGCAGCGCCGCTCCCGGCGCGGTTGGATCACGCTTCGAATGCGCCCCGCGCCACGTCGTACCAG
Organism: Lysobacter sp.; assembly: GCA_020852215.1. Lineage (GTDB taxonomy): Bacteria > Pseudomonadota > Gammaproteobacteria > Xanthomonadales > Xanthomonadaceae > Lysobacter_I. Next base: position 342 of record JADZBF010000325.1, read on the forward strand.
GGCGTGCAAACGCGGTGTTGCCGCTCGGCCGCCGCGAAAGAAGCGACCCAGATGCGGCCGTCCTTGGTGTCCTGCGGCGAATTCAATGGCACGTCGCTCGTCGGCAAAACCCCGACGCACCAACGCAGGCGCTTGGGCATCCTGTCGGCTTGCACCATGGTCTGGAACCGGGCGGCCAAGGTGGCGCCGGGCGCCAGTTCGATGGCGAGCGGGGTGGGCGGCGAAGTCGGCGAAGGCTCGGGCAGCGCCATCGCCGCGTGAACGAGGGTGAGATCGTCGCCAGTCGGCTCCTGGCGCGGGATACCGATACCGCCGAGGGCCTGTCGGCCGATGCCGATGTCGTGGACATTGCCGCGATCGAACACTGCCAGCGCGGCCGTGCCGTCGTTGCGCAACACATAGCGCACATCGACGACCAGCCGGTCGGTCGTCGCGTCGATAGCGACGAGCAAGTCAGTGCCGAACGCGCCGCGGATGCGGGCTTCAGGTAACGCATGTTCGGCGGGGGCGGAAGAAGATGTCATGGGTGACTCCGGCGGAGGGGACGGCTTTGTGTCGGCGCAGGCCGTGAGCGCGACGGCGGTCAGCCAGAGAGCGCCCACTCGCCGAATCATCGACGCTGGCCCCATGCGGCTTGTTCGGGCTGATCGGCTTGCGGCGGTACGATCTGCTGCGGCTTGACTTCGGCTTGTTGCCGCGCCAGATCCGCTGCGCCTTGTTCTTTGAACTGCCCGGCGTTTTGATCGTACAGGCTGGCGGATGCTTGCCGAAGGCCTTGGCTGTCGCTGTTTTGCATCGCAGCGAGCATGCGATCAAGGGCGGCGTCGCCGGTTGAGGCGAAGGGCGTACTTCCGCCACCGACAGGCGCCATCGCCACGGGCGAACCCAGCCCGCCGTCCCACGGCGAAGAAAAACTATAGCTTGGTCGTTGCGGCAGGCCCATTTCTTGACGGAAGGTGTTTTCGTTGAAGGGGTTGACGTTACTGGGGCCGCTGCCACCAGGGAAGTTGTAATTCGCGCCGTCGTTGGGGAGGCCGGCGGCCTGCATTTCGGCGAGAGGCGTTCCGCTGTCGTCGCCCGATAGAGTGTTTTCGCCATCCTGCATCGTTCCTGTGACGATGTTGTATGCGTGGGACAACTCGTGGAAAAGGGTGACTGTCGGGGCCGTGAACCGATCGTCGTGATCGGAAGGGTTGTACTCGACGACGGCTTTTTCGCCTTTTCCGGCGATCAAATTGCCGCTGGCGTCTTTGGTCAGAAACTCGTCGTTGGTGCTGTTGTCGCCATATGCGAAACCATTATGTTCGTACGTCAGTTCGCGAAGAGTGACGTTGTGTCCGCCCGGGGCCGCAGCCGCAGCGTCGATCTGTGTCAGCAACGCACGGCCCTCGGGCGAGCTGCGGAGCATTTCCAAATCGGCTTGAACGCGCTGCTGAAATTCCGGGGAACCGGTGACGACGATGCTGCTGCCCGGAGTTGCGGTCGAAGGCGTTTCGGTGACGGTATTCGTAGCGCCTTTGCCTGCGGCCACCGTGTCGTCGGCCGCTTGCCCGTAAACCGTATCGCTGCCCGCATTATTGCTGACCGTATCTTTGCCGGCGCCGGTATAAACGCGATCGTCGCCTTCCTGGCCAAGCAGCGCGTCGTCGCCCAAGCCGCCGGAAAGAATGTCGTTGCCGCTGCCGCCGAGCAGATTGTCGTTGCCTTTGCCGCCTTCGAGATAGTCGCGGCCGCGACCGCCCTGCAGCACGTCGTCGCCGTCGCCGCCGTAAACCACGTCGTGGCCGTCGCCCGCGTCGATGGTGTCGTTGCCGGTGTTGCCGAACACGTCGTCGCGCCCGGCGCCGCTGCGGACCATGTCGTCGCCGGCGCCGGCATCGATGCGATCGTTGCCCTGGCCGGTAGTGATACTGTCGTTACCCGCGCCACCGTTCACGTCCATGTTGACGGTGACGTTGTCGGCGGCATGGATCACATCGTTGCCGTCTTTGGTCACGACGCCGAGCTCTTGGTTCGGGCCGAGCGCGACGTGAAATTTCTTGCCGTTGACTTCGACGTCGAGCGTGCCATCGGTGCGTTGTGAGATGTTGACCTGATCGTTGTCGTTGCCGGTGGTGATCACCAGTTTGTTCTGGAATTGGTCGGCTTCGCTCGTAGGATTTCCATCGACCGGGCTGATGCCCTTGGCGACGCTCTCGCGCGTGATCGTCACGCCGTCCGCAGAGAACAATTCGCTGCTGGTGACTTTTTTCCCGTCCGGCATCGTCACCTCGGCGCCGATCTTGGCGGCCGGTACCACGGCGGCGCCGTCGATTTCGATCGGTGCGGCGGTCGTTGCGGCTCCCGCAGCGGGGTTCGCCGTGCTGGGGGAGGCTGGAGGGGCGGCGTTGATGTTGGCGGGCGTTCCGGTGCCCGTCTGCGGTTGACCGGTGGGAACCGTGGTCGATGCCGTCATGCCATCGTTGGCTGTGGCTTGATCGTTCGCCATTGTTGACTCTCCTGCGATGTTGTGGGGCCGGGGGCCGTGCATTTTCGGGCGGCACATGCCATCCGAACGCCGGTAACGACCTTAATCCATCTCGTGAGGCCTTGTCGACATGCATGCGACCGTCGGTCGGCGTGCGTCGGTTGGCGTGTTCGAGCGCGGGCGGCTCACCCCGATCGACCAGCGTCGGCCTGCGGGCGTCATCAAGCCGAAAGGCCGGCAGAAGCCGGCCTTTCGATACGTTCGCTGCGATTTGTGCGCGGAGGGCTTAGCTCTCGAATCGCGCGCTCGCCACGTCGTACCACTGGGTACAGACGCGCTGTTGTTTTTCGACCACGCCGAACGAGGCGGTCCAGAGCTTGCCGGCCGGGGTCTGCTCCGGGGATTCCATGTAGGCCTCGCCGACGCGCATCGCGCCCACGCACCAGCGCAGACGTTTCGGCGCGACGTTGCCTTCCAGTACGAACCGGAATTGGCCATCGACCGACGCGCCGGGCGCCAGTTCCAGCGCCACCGGCGTGGGCGGCGAAGTGATGTCGATGTCGGTCGGCAGCGCCTGGACGGCATGTTCGAGCGTGATGTCTTCGCCCTCGACGTGCATGCGCGGGAGGCCGACTTCGCCCAGTTTGTGCAGTTCGGCGGCGAGCGAGTTGGCGTCGCCGCGGTCGAATACGGCCAGCGCCGTTTCGCCGCGATTACGCAGGGTGTAGCGAACCGCGATGATCCGACTCGCGGGGGCGTAGTCGAATTGCGCGGAGAGCTCGAGGGCGAGCGACGCGTTCGTCGTGGTGCTGGTGGCGACGTCCGCCGCGGGTGACGATGACATACGAGGCTCCGAAGAATGTGTGGATTTGACCTCTCCGCACGCGCTGAGCGCGCAGAGCATCAGACCGAAAGCGGCGACGCGCCGTACGTGCGGGACGACGCGTCTCGCCGAGTTCATCGCCTCTGACCGCCCGCGCTCGCGGCTTCGGGTTCGGGCTGCGGAGCCGCAGCGGTCGGCTGCTTGGGCGCGGTGCGTTCGGCGGCCGCCGCACCGTCCTGCTGGAACTGCTGCCCGGCCGGGCTGTTGCGCAAGTCGGTCTGCGCGGCGTTCAGCGCTTCGCGATTGCCCGACTGCGCCGCGTTGATCATGCGATCGAGGCTGGCGTCGCCGGTCTTGGCTGGCGTGGCGCTATCGGGCGAACCCAGGCCGCCGGTCCAGGCGCTGGGACCGGTGGTGGTGAAGTTGTAGCTGGGACGCAGCGGCAGGCCCATCTCCCCGCGCAAGCCGTTTTCGGTCAGCGCGGCCGGATTGGTGGTGGTGGCGCCGGTGCCGCCGGGGAAGTTGAAGCTCAAACCGGAGTTGTTCAGCCCGACCGCCTGCATCTCGCGGTTGTTGGTGCCGTTGTCGATGCCGGCGCCGGTGTTCGTGCCCTGCTGACGCGTGCCGGTCATGTGGTTATAGGCGTGCGACATCTCGTGATACAGCACCACGACCGAATTGGGAAAGCGGTCGTCGTGGTTGGACGGGTTGAACGCGATGCTGGAATTGGTGCCGGTGCCGGGGACGACCGACGTGGTGCCGTCGGGCGCGGTGACGGTCTGCAGGAAATTGCCGCCGCCCGCCGGCGTTGCGCCGCCGTTGCGAATGTTCGGCAATTCGGAGATGGTCAGGCTCTTGCCGGTGGCATCGAGCTGCGACAGCATCTGCCGGCCGTCGGGCGAAGAGCGCAGCATTTCGATGTCGGCATTGATGCGCTGCTGGAATTCCGCCGAGCCGGTGACCGTGATGCTGCTGCCCAGCGTGGTCGTCATGTCGACGTTGGTGACGGTGTTCTTGGCGCCCTTGGCCGCGGTCATGGTGTCGTCGGCGGTTTGGCCGTAGACCACGTCGTTGCCGGATTTGTTGTCGACGGTGTCCTTGCCGGCGCCGGTATAAACGCGGTCGTTGCCGTTGTCGCCGCGCAGGGTGTCGTCGCCCAGGCCGCCGCTCAGCACGTCGTTGCCGGTGCCACCTTCCATCACGTCGTTGCCGGCGCCGCCTTCGATGTAATCGCGGCCTTTGCCGCCGCGCAGGATGTCGTTACCGTCGCCGCCGTAGACAACGTCGTGGCCGCTGCCGGCGTCGATGGTGTCGTTGCCCGCACCGCCGAAGACGTCGTCGCGTCCGGCGCCGGTGTTGATGATGTCGTTGCCGGCGCCGCCGTCGACGCGGTCGCGGCCCTTGCCGGTGGTGATGGTGTCGTTGCCGGCGCCGCCGTACACATCCATGTTGACGCTGACGTTGGCGGCGGCGCGGACGACGTCGTTGCCGTCGCCGCTGCGCACACCCAGTTCTTGGCCGGGAGCGAGGGTGATGTGGTACTTCTGACCGTTCACGTCGACGTCGAGCGTGCCGTCTTTACGCTGCGCGACGTTGACCCTATCGTCGCCCGCGCCGGTGTTGATCACCACCATGTCGCCGTATTGCATCTGGTTGGTCGGCGTACCGGCGAACGGACCGCCGGGGGCGGTCGTGGTTTCGCGCGAGATCGAGACGTCGCCGCTGCGGAAAAGGTCTTGGGTCGAACGCGAGATGCCGCTGGGCAGTGCGGTGGTCGTGGCTGCCGGTGCGCCGGGCGGTACGGTCGAGCCTTGGATCTCGGTCGGGGGAGCGGGGGTCGCGGGGGTCGCGGGGGTCGGGGTGGCCGAATCGACCGTCGCGGGGGTGCTGCTGGAAATTTCGTTCGCCATGACGCGGATCCTTTATCGCTAGTAGTGGGGCCTTGCGGCCGTGCATTTCCGGCGCCGCTGTCGCGGCCCGGACGCCAGAGGCGGAACATAACGCAACGACCTCCGCGTTGTCGATGCGTTCGCCGACCGTCGGTCGGCCCGACGGCGTGGGCAAGGTCTCGCGAGGCTTCGGGTCGATGTCGCTGGCGCTAAGCCGTGCTTGGAGGAACGCGAGACCGGCCCGGAGTCGGCCATCCGGGCGAGAGCGCGGCTCGAGAGGCCAGATCGAGAGGTCGGGTCGAGAGGCCGGGTCGAGAGGCTTGACCGATGCGCCGGTCGAGACAGCGTCTTGCTCGCGCCCACGGCCGGCGAAAACCGACCGTCGACGAGAGAGCGTCAAGGTTGAACCGGTATCCGCGGCCAGCGTGCGAGGCTTCCGAGATCGAACGAGCGCGTGCGGACCGCGATCGGCGACGGCGCGATCGGTACGAACGCCGGCATCGTGTCGCAGCGATAGGCCTCGACCTCGTTCACGCGCACATGCACCGTCTGGTGGTCGGGGCCGCTGAGGCCCACGATGCGGAGATTCGACATCTGCGTCCGCGGGAACCAGTGCGCGCGAACGGTCAGGCGATTGTCGCGCACGCGTTCGATCGCGTTCCACTGCGCGCCGTCGAAATACTCCAGATCGTAGTCGCGCATTTCCCAACCCGCCGTGGTGTGGACGAGGACCTGATCGACCGAAGCGGGCGTCGCGAGCGCGAAGCTCAGACTCGCCGGCAGCGCGGGCGTGGTGGCGGTCTCGCGCGCGTTCGACCAACTGTAGGCCTCGCCCAGCGACATGTTGCGATTGCCGTCGTTGGTGCGCGCCGGACTGTAGCCGGAGTAGCTGCTGCTCGCGCTCGCGTATGCGGTGCGCAGCAAATTTTGCGCGCCGCAAGCGGTCGGCGGCGGCGGGCCGAACCGGCGATAGTCGTACGCGGCGGTGGTGCGCTGGTCGAGCAGCCAATCCGACAGCAACGGATCGTTGCGTTGATCTGCGGTGATCTGCGGTGATCAGATTGGTCAGACGATACGGGCCGTTGCGTCCATTCGCGAAACTATCCGCGCCCTCGAACCGCAAGGTCGCGCGGTTGGCGCCGAGGACCACATCGCGGGTCAACGCAGCGCTCGCGACCGTCTCGCCCGAGGCGTCGACCAACGTGCCCGCGATCAACGCGGCGCCCGCGTAGTTCGACTGGATGTCGATCG
>JADZBF010000326.1 GCA_020852215.1 Lysobacter sp.
ATGTGCTTGCAGATGCCGGCGGCCATCACGCCGATCGGGCCGGCGCCGGTGATCAGGACGTCCTCGCCGACCACATCGAACTCCAACGCGCAGTGCGCCGCATTGCCGTAGGGGTCGAAGAAAGCGGCCAGTTCGCTGGGGATCTGGTCGGGAATCGGCCATAGATTGCTCGATGGCATCGCGATGTATTCGGCGAAGGCGCCGTCCCGGTTCACGCCGATGCCGATGGTGTTCGGGCACAAATGCGGCTTGCCCGCGCGGCAGTTGCGGCAGTGGCCGCACACGATATGGCCTTCGGCCGAGACCCGCTGGCCGATGCGGTAGCCGGTGACGCCGGGGCCGATTTCGACGATGCGGCCGACGAACTCGTGGCCGATCACCAAACCCGGCTTGATCGTGCGCTGGCTCCACGCGTCCCACAGATAGATATGCAGGTCGGTGCCGCAGATCGCGGTTTTTTCCAGTTTGATGAGCACTTCGTTCGGGCCGATCGTCGGCAGCGGAACGCGTTCCATCCAAATCCCTTTGCCGGCTTCGCGCTTCACCAACGCTTTCATCGTGGTTGCGGACATGCGGTACTCGTCGTGCGGCGGCGGAGAGGGCGCGGATTATACGCGCCGGCATCCGCGATCGCGTCCATGCCGCAGCGTATGGCGTGCGTTCGGTCGGCGGCGGTTCGGCCTGGCGATGGCGCCGAAAGCGCCGAACCATGACCATCGGCATAGCGCTGAGCGGAAGCGGGCCGCTAGACTCGAACGCTTTCCCGTTCGCGATAGTCGTGCCGGCTCCGCGAACCGCTCCCGCCGCCTTTCGCTCTCGTCGAGATATCCGTATGCGCCGTTCACGATTCGCTCCCGCTTTTATCGCCGCCGCCGCGACCGCCGTGGTCGGGCTGCCCGTTGCCCATGCCGGTGAAGGCATGTGGGTGCCGCAACAATTGCCGGAAATTTCCGGGCCGCTGAAGACCGCGGGTTTGAAGCTCGATCCGAAGCAATTGGCCGATTTGACCGGCGACCCGCTGGGCGCCGTGGTCTCGCTCGGCGGATGCACCGCCAGCTTCGTTTCGCCGCAGGGTTTGGTCGCCACCAATCACCATTGCGCCTACGGTGCGATCCAGCTCAATTCGACGCCGCAGAAGAATTTGATCCGCGACGGCTTCAGCGCCGCGACCGATGCCGAGGAACTCAGCGCCGGTCCGAACGCGCGCATCTTCGTGCTCGATCGCATCGACGACGTCACCCCGCAGGTGCGTAACGCGATCGCCGCCGCGCCCGATGGCCTGTCGCGCAGCAAGGCGCGCGACGCCATCGAAAAGCGGCTGGTCGCCGAGTGCGAATCGCAGGCGGGTTATCGCTGCCGGTTCTACAGTTTCTCCGGCGGCAGCGAATACCGCATTTTCCGCAACATGGAAATCAAAGACGTGCGTTTGGTCTACGCGCCGCCGGGCAGCATCGGCAACTACGGCGGCGAAGTGGACAACTGGATGTGGCCGCGCCACACCGGCGATTTCTCGTTCTATCGCGCCTACGTCGGCCCCAACGGCGTGCCGGCGGCGTATTCGACCGAAAATGTGCCGTACAAACCCAAGCGTTTCCTGAAGATCGCCGATAAACCGCTGTCGCCCGGCGATTTCGTCATGGTGGCCGGCTATCCGGGCAGCACCAATCGTTATGGCTTGGCCGACGAATTCCAGAACACCGCCGATTGGACGTACCCGGCGACGAGCCGGCACCTCAAGGCGTTGACCGCGTTGGTCGAGGCGGAGGGCAAGAAGAATCCCGATATCGCCGTGAAATACGCCAATACCGTGCGCGGTTGGGAAAACACGCTGAAGAATTACGACGGCCAGCTCGAAGGCTTCCAGCGCATGGGCGCCGAAGGCGTGAAGCGCAAGCAAGAGCAGGAGATGCTGGCGTGGCTGCGCAAGCGCGGCAACGACGGCAAGCCCGCGTTGGAAGCGCACGATGCGTTGCTGCGTCTGCACGCGCAGGCCACCAACACGCGGGAACGCGACCTGGTGCTCGGCCAGTTGTTGCGCAACGGGACGCTGGCGACAGCGGTGCAGTTGTATCGGTTGTCGATCGAACGCGAGAAGCCGGATGCCGAGCGCGAACCGGGCTATCAGCAGCGCGACTACGCATCGATCGAAGGTGCGCTGCGGCAGATGGAACGCCGCTATCACCCGAAGATGGATCGCGAACTGCAGAAATACTGGCTGACGCAATACGCCAAGCTGCAGCCGCAGCAGCATTTGGCGGCGATGGACAAATGGTTGGACGGCAAAGACGAGAAAGCGATCAACAGCCAACTCAAGGCGCTGGCCGAGACCAAGCTGGGCGACACCGCAGAACGTCTGAAATGGATGCAGGCCGATCGCAAAGCCTTCGAGCGCAGCAAAGACCCGGCGATCCGTTTCGCGGTGGCGATGACGCCGACCTTGCTGCAGTTGGAAGAAGGCCGCAAAACGCGCGCGGGCGACGCGATGGTCGCGCGCCCGGTCTTCCTGCAAGCGGTGAAGGAATACAAAAAGAGCAAGAAAGAATTCGTCTATCCGGACGCGAACGGCTCGCTGCGCATCACGTTCGGCAACGTGATGGGTTACACCAAGCGCGACGGCACGCGCCAGGAACCGTTCACCAAGCTGGAGCAAGTGGCGGCCAAGGCCACCGGCACGGCGCCCTTCGACGCGCCGCAGGCGCAGTTGGATGCGATCGCCGCCAAACGCTACGGCGGTTACGCCGACGCGAAGCTGCGCACGGTGCCGGTGAATTTCCTCTCGAACCTCGATATCACCGGCGGCAATTCCGGCTCGCCGGTGTTGGACGGGCAGGGCAAGCTGGTGGGCTTGGCGTTCGACGGCAACTGGGAATCGGTCAGCTCCAACTGGCTGTTCGACCCGGCGGTCACGCGCATGATTTCGGTCGATCAGCGCTACATGCGCTGGATCATGCAGGAGGTCTATCCGGCGCCGCGGTTACTGCAGGAAATGGGTGTGCCCGCCGCGAAGTGATCGCGCGAGCACGCTTGCGCATCGGTGCGAAAACGGCGGCTCAGGCCGCCGTTTTCGTGTGCTGTCGCGTCGAGCGCGAAGCTTGTCGCGACCCGACGCGAAAGCGACCGCATCAGATATCCGGATCGCAGATCATGTAGCCGTTGGCGTAGCGCGCGCTGGTCTTGCCCCAGGAGACGTAGGTGCCATTGCAGTTGATCGCGCGATAGCCGATGGTCTTACCTGCGGCGTCTTTGTAGTAATAGAACTCGCCGTTGGAGGTCGGGCCGGGCGCGGCGGCCACGGCGATGCCGATCAGAAAAGAGGTCGCGACGGCGGCCACCAGCGTGAGTGTGCGGCGCGATGCGCGGCGGGAAACGTTGAGTGTCATGTGCAGTCCTTTTCGGGAGTCTCGCCGACGGATGCCGGCCCACTCACGCTAGCGCCAATACGATTCAAAAACCGTTACGGTGCCGCAAATCCGACGTTACGCCGCCGCGCGGGCGGTTTTAGTTCGCCAATTCGTACTCGAACATATACAGATGCCGGCCCTCGACGATCTCGATGGTCATCTCGCCGCGCAAGCCGGCGAGGCCTTCGGTGCCTGAATCGGGCACCACGCCGATCCGCAGTTGCGGTTCGCCGCGATCCATCCGCCCGGTGTGATGGACCACGAAAGCGCCTTCGTGTCCGTCCAACGTTCCGGCGATGCGCTCGATCGCCACGTAAGCGCCGGAGCCTTCGATGGCGGTCATGAATCCCATCATCTGCACCACGCTGGTGGCATCGAGCGGCCCGTGGAAGCGTTTCTCGAAACGGACGTGCATCGCTTCCAGGCCGCCGCCCAGATCGAGATCCGGTTGTAACGCGCGGACGATCTCGAATTCGCCCTCGATTCGCGGCATGGCTTCGTTCTCCTGGGCGGTCGCGCCCGACGTTGCGGGCGATGATGCCCCGTTCGCGGCGCGGATGCATCCCCGCTTGCGGCGCGACGGTCCGCCATGGGTATGTCGCCTCGGCCATCACGTAGACCGCTGCCTGGATCGTTGCGCGCTCGCGCCCGGTTGGCGACGTATTCGTGGCGTCAGCGCACGGTCCGAGCGCCGCCCGGGCTTTGCCATCCGCCGCGGCTCTGTTAGGCTGCGGGGGTCGCGGATTCCCATGCCAGCCGGCCCCGTCTCCCGACCCGCAAGTGGATGCTTGCCCGGCCAACGCCGGAACAGGTGTCCACCGGACCAGCGTCATGGTCCCGGTTCGTTCCAACGGCTTCGCAGCCTCTCGGTCGAACCTGCATTTGCGATGCGCCGGCTTGCAGGGCTCCGCGGGATTCCTTCCCCACTTGGAGCGCACACCATGAAGCCGCAACCGAAAGTTCTCGCCTGCGACGGTATCCACGAAGACGGTCTCGCGATGTTCCGCGATGCCGGTTGGATCGTCGAAATTTCCGATCCGATCAAAGACCCCGCCAAACTCGCCGCCGCGCTGGAAGGCGTGGACGCGCTGCTCGTGCGTTCGGCCACGCAAGTGACCGCCGAAGCCATCGACGCGGCCAAGCAACTCAAAGTGATCGGTCGCGCCGGCGCGGGCGTCGACACCATCGATGTGGACGCCGCCACCGCCAAAGGCATCGCGGTGATGAATGCGCCCGACGGCAATACGCTCGCCGCCGCCGAACACGCGGTCTCGCTGCTGTTCGCCTTGGCGCGCCATGTGCCGAAGGCCGACGCCGGAATGAAAGCCGGGCAATGGCCGAAGGCCGGCCTCACCGGCTTCGAACTGGAAGCCAAGCGCTTGGGCGTCATTGGTCTGGGCCGTATCGGCAGCACCGTCGCGCGCAAGGCGCAGGGCATCGGTATGGAAGTCGCGGCGTACGACCCGTTTTTGCCGGCCTCGGCCGCGGGCAAAGGCAGCGTGCCGTTGAAAACGCTCGACGAATTGCTGGCCTGGGCCGACATCGTCACCCTGCACATTCCGCGCACCAAGGACACCACAAATCTGTTGTCCGAAGCGCGCATGCGCCAGATGAAGAAAGGCGCGTATCTGATCAACGCCGCCCGCGGCGGTTTGATCGACGAAGACGCGTTGCGCACCGTGCTCGACGAAGGACATCTCGCGGGCG
>JADZBF010000327.1 GCA_020852215.1 Lysobacter sp.
CGAGCTGACGCCCGACGCCCTCGATATTGAGCAGCGTCTTCTGCAGCAGAATCAACTGCGGCTGCAGAGTCAGTTCGTATTTCTGCGCGGTGCGGAACAGTTTCACCAGCACTTCGGCCAAGGAAATTTCCGAGAGCGGCCGCGTGAAATACGGTTCGCACACCGCGCGCGCCGCAGCTTCCAGCTCGTCGATGCGGATGGTCGCCGGCATCCAACCGGCCTGCACGTGCAGCTCGGCGATGCGGCGGTAATCGCGATTGAAGATCGCCATGAAGTTTTCGGCGAGGTAGTACTGATCCTCGCTGGAGAGCTGGCCGACGATGCCGAAATCGATCGCGATGAAGCGCGGGTTCTGCTTGCGCGCCGGATCGCTGTCCACCCAGATATTGCCAGCGTGCGCATCGGCGTGGAAGAAATTGTCGCGGAATACCTGGGTGTAGAACACGCGCACGCCTTTGGCGGCGAGCGCTTTGCGGTCGATGCCCGCGGCGTCCAGCGCGACGATGTCGTCGCTGGAAATGCCGTACACGCGTTCGAGCGTGAGCGCGCGTTCGGCGGTGTGGCTCCAGATCACTTCGGGCACGTAAAGATCGGGCGAATCCTGCCCGTCCTTGCCCCGCCAAAAACGACGGATCACCGACGCGTTCGCGCCTTCGCGCTGCAGATCGAGTTCGGCCGCCAGCGTGCTTTCCACTTCGCGCACGATCTCGCGCGGGCGAATCTTGTCGGCGTTGGGATGCGTGCGTTCGACCAAGCTCGCGACGCTGGTCAGCAGCGCGATATCGCCGGCGATCTGCTTTTCGATGTCCGGGCGCAGCACTTTCACCACCACTTCGCGCCCGCCGTGCAAGCGCGCGGCATGCACCTGCGCGATCGACGCGGACGCCAGCGGCTCGGTATCGAAATGCTCGAACGCATCGCCGATCTCGCGGGCCAGCGCCTGCTCGACGATGCTGCGCGCGGTCTCGCCGTCGAAGGGTTTGACCCGATCCTGCAACAACGCCAGTTCGATCGCGATGTCCGCCGGCATCAGGTCGCGCCGCGTTGACAGGATTTGGCCGAATTTCACGAAGATCGGCCCGAGTTCCTGCAGCGCCAGACGCAAGCGCGCACCGCGCGAGAGCGCCGCGACTTCGGCCGAGGCGCGCGGTACGAAGGGCTTCGCCAGATTCAACCAGCGTTCGGCGGGCGTGCCGTCGAGCAAATCGTCGAGGCGATAGCGCAGCAGTACGCGGCCGATGCGCGTCGCACGCAGCAAGGCGTTCATGCCGCCGCCCTCATGCCGCCACCCGGCCGCCGAGTCTCGCCACGCGCGCGGCGAGGCGCGCGACATCGTCGCGCAGGGCGTCGACATCGTCGTAGAACGCGTCCAACTCGGCACGCGGCACCACATCGCGCGACTCTTCGGTGAGATATTCCGCCGTGCTTTCGGCGAACGACCGTCCGCCCGCGCGCGCCTGCTTCAACGCGGCGGCGACGCCGTTGGCGATCTGCACGCCGATCACATCGCCGAACACCGCAGCGAACGGTTGTCGCCAATCGGGATCGAAGCGTTCCGCCAAGCGCTGCAGGCGACGCGCGAGATCGGCATCGCCCTCGATCCGCATGCGGCCGACCGGCACGGCATCGTCCTTGTCGTCGTCGCGCCCGCCGAGCAATTTCGGCAGCAGCGTCTGCATGCCGAACGACAAGGCGCCGGCGAAGGTGCCGCGTACGGCCAGATCCGGCGTCGCCTCCGCGTCGACGGGACCGACGTTCAGGCGATCCTGCGCGACGGTCAGCCGCAGCGCCAACGGCACGCCCTCCTCGCCCGGCGAATCCAGCGACAACACCACGCTGCGGCCGTCGAGCGGGCGCAAGCCATCGCGGGTTTCGGGATCGAGCGCCAGCGCACGATTCAGCGTGGCTTCCAGCGTGCGGCCGGCCAAGGGTTTCCAATCGAAGGGGAAGCGGCTGGATGGGGGACGGCTCATGCCGCGATTCTACATGCCGGGCTGCGGAGCCGAAGCCGCGGCCCCCGGAGGGCGCGCAATAGCGCGCGGTAGCGCGCGCGACCGCAGCTCCGCCCGCGTCAGCCGCCGCCGCGCGCGTACGACGCCGTCAAACGCTTCAAACCCTCGTCGATACTCACCTTCGGGACGTAACCGAAATCCCGCGTCGCCGGCGCCATCGAATACCAATGCGCCGTCGCCAATTGTTCGGCGAGGAACCGCGTCAACGGCGGCTCGCCCTTCAGCGGCAGCGCGGTCCACAGGCCTTCGCAAATCGCGCCGATCGCGTAAGCGACGCCGAACGGCAGCGACTTGTCGACTTCCGGCGCGCCGGCCGCGCGCAGCAGCGCATTCACGATCTCGCGCGAGGTTTTGGGTTCGCCGTTGCTGATGAAATACGCCTTGCCGGCGCAGGCCGCGCCCGGCGCGAGGGCCGCGAACGCATCGAAATGCGCCTGCGCAGCGTTATCGATGTAGGTGGTGTCGATCTTGTTGTCGCCGCCGCCGACGAAACGCAAGCGCCCGGCCTTCGCACGCGAGACCAAACGCGGCAGCAATTGCTGATCGCCCGGCCCCCAAATCAACCTCGGGCGCAGCGCGACGGCGGCGAGATTCGCGTCGTTCGCGGCCAGCACCGCTTTCTCGGCGATGGTCTTGGTGGTGGCGTACGGCGCCTTGAAGCCCTCGCCGTAAGGCACGGTCTCGGCGGTACCGCCTTCCACCGGATGCGTCGCGCGATGGGTCACGCTGGGCGTGGAGGTGTAGACCAGCCGCCCGATGCCGTGCTGCCGGCACGCGGCGATCACGTTCTCGGTACCGACGACATTCGCCTGGTGGTAGCTGTCGTAACTGCCCCAGGCCCCGGCCTTCGCCGCATTGTGGAACACGGCGTCCATCCCCGCGCACGCGGCGATCATCACCTCGCGATTCGCCAGATCGCCCTGGATTTGACGCACGCCCAGCGGCTCCAGCGACGGGTAATGCCCGCGGTTGTAGCTGACCACCTCATGCCCGCGCTCGACCAAGCCCTTGCAAAGCGCGTGACCGAGAAAACCGCCGCCGCCTGTGACCAATATCTTCATGCGTTCTCGCTTCGCTCGTTGTGTTTCGCTCGTTTTCTATCGCTGCGGACGACCGGGTTGGGACTGATCTATGCGAACGATTCGGTTCGCGAGAGCGCTGGATACGGCCATCGGATACTGCGAGCGAATACCGCCAGTTCGGGCCATCGATGCATGCGACCCGAACGCTCGGATCAACGCGCCTCGTGACGCGGAGGCGCGAATCCTCGAGTCAGGTGCCGATGCACATCGGCAGCCACGTTGTCGGCATCCCGCAAGACATCGTGATTCCAGTACCGAACGACACGATAGCCATATCGTTCCAACACCGCCGTTCGCCGCGCATCATAGCCCGATCGCTGCGCATGCTGGCCGCCATCGACCTCGATCACCAATTTCGCCTGCGGGCACAGAAAATCGACGACGTACCCGTACAGCGGCACTTGTCGCCGAAAACGGAAGCCCTCGATCTGCCTCGCGCGCAGACAGTGCCACAGGCACCGCTCGGCCTCGGTCATCGCTCCGCGCAACCGCCTCGCGCGGTGTCTGTCGGCATCCATGGATGTCGTCCTTGCTTTGGGAGGAAAGTCGTTCTCTCCAACCCCTCCCCAGCCCTCCCCTTCGCCTGCGGCGAAAGGGAGGGAGCAGAGCGGTGTCCTTTGGCCGCAGAGGAGCAGGCGAAGCCCGATGTCTGCGAACGACCGGCTCGCACGGCACCGAACATCGAACGCAATCTGCACGAGCCGGGATCACCCCCTCCCTTTCGCCGCAAGCAAAGGGGAGGGCTGGGGAGGGGTTAGGAAAGCCCCGACGACAGCCTGCGATCGCCCGCATTCCGCATCCATAGGAAAACCCCGTGTCGAAAGGTCGGTTTTTCGCGCGACAGCCCCGCACCCGAGCGTATGCTAGAGCGATCCGACCTCAGGAGCAGCGTCATGCGTCGTCCCGCCCTCGCCCTCACCGCCTGCATCGCGATCGCCACCGCAGCCACCGCGGGCGCGCA
>JADZBF010000328.1 GCA_020852215.1 Lysobacter sp.
AATCGTTGAAATCGATCGTGGCAAGAAGAAAAGAACTCAAAAATATCGCTTCTGGACTGCTCGGTTCTTTCATTAGCCGCAATAACGATGTCGCCGGCTACTGGGGTATCGGTCAGCTAAGCTCGCTTGCCGCGAAAAATTCGGTCGATAGCGTTCGCATCGATTTGATTCTCGGCTCGATTACCCCGCCTAACGCTTTTTTCTCCGAGCTGGTATCTGGCTATTCTCGTATTTTGAACCAACGGCTTTTGGCCTGCGACATTCCCCCGCCATGGTTGCGGTCTGCGACTATCGAGCTTAATCTCAACCCCGAGCCGCCGCCCAAGCGCGTGTTCAGCACGACATGGGGCTCTTTGTTCGAACTGACCGTAACCCTTGTCGATGATAAATTCACCGAGCATGCGGTGAGCGCGTTCGGATATTGCGCGCCGCACGATCCTATACGAGAGTATAGGAGACCCGGCGGATGGCGCTTCTAGCGTATCGCCTAGTTCGATTCGCTGAAGCGTTATCCACAATCAGGTATTCACCAACCACAATGGCACTACGAGATTCCAAGCTGTTTCGCGTCGTCGCATACACGATGTTCGGTTTGTCGTTGGCGAGTTTCGCGTTCGCGGTCATCGTACGAGTTGCGAACGGTCAGGCAGCCGAGGTCTATCGTGGCGGCCGCGGATTGCTCATCCCCAACGTCGCGGCGCTGGTGACGATCGCTGCGGTTGTGCTGGTCTTGGTGATTTGGTTGCTTCAGATGGCGTGGCGCAAGTGGTGTCGTGTTCGCGCCCTGCGCAACGCTACAGGTACCCTGGACGCCGCTGCCGAGCGGCTCGACTCGGGCACTAGACCTCAATCTGTCGATGCAGGCCTGCTGGATGAAGCAAATAAACGACAATAGTTCTGTTGATCGGAAAGAGCGGCGGTTAGTTCTTGAGAAAAATCGAGAAAAGTGTTCTCGCTGTCCGCCGCATGATGGAGAGAACCGCAAGCGCCGCCCGCGCCCCGACCGCTACAAAAACGCTCGCCGCAAGCGCCAATAACTCTTCCATTGTGGAAAGTGCCAGGGGCGGGTGAGCCTGGCGCGCCCGACAGCAAAGACTCGTAATATTCGGCATGGGGCTCATCCAAATCCGTCCGATGGTGGGGTTCGCTGCGCTCACCGCCACCCTACCTCGCGACGCCGAAGGGCGGTTGCTTTCGCTCGAACGTAAGCGAAGCATTGCCCGCACTGCTGACACCATGCTGGCAGCAGCCTTGCGCTAATATCCGACGTCATCGGTATCGGAGAACGCTGCATGGCAACCAAGTCGGTCCAAACGCTGCTCGAAGACTATCGTTCGCTCAGTGAACAGAATTACGAAATCGTTCAAGCCGTGCGCGCTTTGGTCGGTAAAACCTTCAAAGGGGCGTCGGAAGAGGTGAAGTACGGCGGTATTCTGTTCTCGTCGGGCGTTCCGTTCTGCGGCGTGTTCGCTTACAAAGAGCATGTAACCGTCGAGTTCGGAAAAGGCGCGAACATCGATGATCCCTTCGGGCATCTCGAAGGTGCCGGGAAAGGCCGACGGCATCTCAAGCTGCGATCCGTTGCGGATATTCAAACGAAAAAATTGGCGCAATACCTGCCGCTTGCGCTGCGGGCGGCGAGCGAAACCTGACGATTGCCTCGGCGGCATCGCGTTGCGATATCGATCGCACGGCACGAGAAGGGCCGGTTCCGGTATCGGTCGTCTCGTGACAGGCGTTACGTCGTGGGTCCGCAGCTTTCGATCGTTCCTTGTTTATCGTCGAGCACCGCGATTCGTTTCGCTTCGTAAGGGATGCTTCGATCGTGCGCAGAATACGTTGGTGGCTCGTTTGCGTTGCGGTATTGTCGGGCGCGGCATGCGGCCTTGCGATGGGGAATATCCTTGCGACGCGGCCGGTCGAGACCAGACCGCCTGCGCATACGCGGAAGAAGCAAAACACTTGGGAAGCTCGCGTTCGGCAGGCGCTGCCGGAGGCGCCGAAGGTTGGATTGACGACAAGCACATGGTCGCGAGTCGATGCGGCGATAGAGTGCGGCCCTTCGCGGACGTTGCGTGTCCCGAGATGCGATTCGATATCAAAGGCAGGCTAGCGATTCCCCGAGACGGCGTGTCGTGCGGCTCATCGCGAAGGTTGAGGCGCTCAAGTGAAATTTTTGTACCTCTTATTGGGCGCGAACCTGTTGATCAGTGCGCCGATGTATTTGCATGCCTTGTTCAAATTTCGCGCGATCGTCGCGGCGGAATGTCCCGAGTGGTTGATGCGCGGCGGCGTGCTCCGCGATTTTCAGGCACACATGCCGTTCTTCGAAAATTCGAACGAAGCCTTCGATGTCGTCGCCATCTCCTTCGGCTCGCGTTGGCGCGAACTCAGGGCCGAGGCGGCCGCGAACTGCGCTCGGCGGATTCGTATCTGTATGCCGATATTCTTGGTGATGTTCGCGATCGTCATCGTTTTGGCGTTGACGGTCGGGCCAGCGACGTAGGGTGGCGGTGAGCGCAGCGAACCCCACCATCGAGCGACCGCAATTTTCGAAGAAAGGTTTCGCGACCAGGTGGAATGGTGGGGTTCGCTGCGCTCACCGCCACCCTACGGTTTCGATGATGTGCGCCGTAATTTTTCGCGCGCTTCGCGATGCGCGGTTTCGGCCAGCACTTTGAATTGACGTTCGCGTTTGAGCCACAGCTCGTGGCCATCGAGCGTCTCGTCCCCGACGCTCGTATCCTCTTCCAACGCGGTTTCGGGAATCTGGCCGAACGCGATGCGCATCGGCGCGGCCTTTTGCGATAGCGCATCCTGCATCGCGCCGAAATACAGCGCATTATTGCCGTAGCGCTTGTTGATCTTGTCGAGCACCACGCTCATCTCGCGATTGCGTTGGCGCTCCTGCATCAACTCGCCGCTGACGCTGCCGCGCGGTTCCAGATGCACCAGCGTCGCCGAGACCGACAGCGGCGGATGGCGCTGCTGTTTCCAGCGGCCGCTGGCGAGCGCGCGTTCCAGCGCTTCGAGCTCATGGCCCAGCAATTTGAGGAACGTCGGTGTGTCGTCGATCGGAGCGAACGACAGATCGCGCTCGAAACGCTTGTCCAGGCCGACGAAACGCATGCGAATGGACAGACCGCCGGCCAAGAAACCTTCGTGGCGCAGACGCATCGCCGCTTTCGCCAGCAGTTTGAACAGCACCGAGCGCGCGCCTTCGTAGCTGCGCAATTCCGGCCCGAGCACATGCGAATGACCGACCGAGCCGCGCACGGGTTTGCGCTCCGGCAGTTCGAAGCCGCGCAACTGCAGCCAATAACGTTCGCCTTCGATACTGCCCCAGGCGGCGCGCAGTCGCTCGCGGCCGGCGGCGCACAATTGCTCGACGGTGCGGATGCCGGCGCGATGCAGCCGTCGTTCCATCGACGGGCCGATGCCGCAGAAGTCGCGCAGTTCCAGCGGATGCAGTTTGTGCGGGAGGTCGCTCTGCTCGATGACGGTGAGTCCGTCGGGCTTCTGCATATCCGACGCGGTCTTCGCCAGAAATTTATTCGGCGCGATGCCGATCGAACAACGGATCGCGTCGAAGCCGCGGTCGAGCAGGGTGGCTTTGATGTTGCCGGCGATGGCTTCGGCGTTTTCGCGCTTGCGTTCGCGGCCGATCAACCAGCACGGCACTTCGTCGATGGATTCGGCGCGGCCGTGCGGGATGCAGTCTTCGATCGCATTCATCAGCGCGTGATGGACTTCGACGTAGCGCGCGGGCCGCGCCTGCAGCAACACGATGCCCGGGCATTTCTGCCGCGCTTCCCACACCGGCGTACCGGTCGTCACGCCGAAGGCTTTGGCTTCGTAGCTGGCGGCGATGCAGCAGGTGGTTTCCGCCATTACCGGCACCACGCCGACGGGGCGGCCGCGCAGACGCACATCGTCCTGTTGTTCGACGGACGCGAAGTAGGAATTGAAGTCGACGAAGAGGCAGCGCAGGGTCATGGGCGGTCGCAGGAAGGCTGCGGCACGTTCGCCCCAACGAGCGTGCGGAGATGGAACGGAATTCGGCCCCGGTTTCGCCGACCGGGAAGCGGATTATGGCACCACCCGCCAGCGACGCGTAGAGCGGAGCGAAGCTCCGCTGCAGCCTCGCCGGAGCGGCGCTGTAGAGCGGAGCGAAGCTCCGCTGTCATGTCTTTGGAGGGATGTTCAGCGGAGCTTCGCTCCGCTCTACGTTTATGGAATCAAGGGGTTGCGGGGGTCGCGG
>JADZBF010000329.1 GCA_020852215.1 Lysobacter sp.
CCTCTTCGGGCACGTCCGAGACGATGCGCGCCAGTCCCGGCGCTTCCCACAGCACGAAACGCAAACCGCTGGCTTGGTTTTTCTTGTCCAGACGCATGCGTTCGAGCAGCCTGCTCGGGTCGAGCCCCGGCGGCAGCGCCGTGGGCAGGCCGAAGCCCGACAGCAGATATTCCAGGCGCTGCGCGTCCATCGCCGCCGCCATGCCCAGATAGGCCGAGAGTCGCGCCGCCAATACCATCCCCACCGCAACCGCTTCGCCGTGATTCAACGCGTCGGTGCCCAAGCCGGCGTAGCCCTGTTCTGCTTCGATGGCGTGGCCGAAAGTGTGGCCGAAATTGAGCAGTGCGCGCTCGCCGTGCTCGTAGGGGTCATGCTCCACGATCGCGGCTTTATGCCGGCAACTCAAGGTAATGGCTTCCTGCAGCGCATCGTGCTCGCGCGCCAGCAGCGCGTCGCGATTGGCGTTGAGCCATTCCAGGAACGGCGCGTCGGTGATCGCGCCGTATTTCACCACTTCGGCCAGCCCCGCATGCAGCTCGCGCTCGGGCAGCGAATGCAGGGTGCTGATGTCGGCGAACACCGCGCGCGGCGGATGGAAGGCGCCGACGAGGTTCTTGCCCTGCGGCAGATCCACCGCGGTCTTGCCGCCGACCGAGGAATCCACCATCGCCAACAGCGTCGTCGGCAGTTGGATGCAGTCGATCCCGCGCATCCAGCACGCCGCCGCGAACCCGGCGAGATCGCCGACCACGCCGCCGCCCAACGCCAGCACGCAGGCGTCGCGGGTAGCGCCCAACGCGGCCAGGGCGTCGATCGCGTGTGCGAAGTTGTCCAGCGTCTTCGCCCGTTCGCCTGCGGGCATGATGTAGCGGGCGGTGCGCAGATCCGAGCGCACGTTGTGCAGGCTCACTTCCAATTGCCGCGCGAACAGCGGCGCGACGTGTTCGTCGCTGACGATCAACGCATGACGGCCGCGGATGCGCGAGGCCAGCGCGATGCCGTCGTCCAACAGGTCGGCGCCGATGGTGATGGTGTAGGGGTGGGGGCCGCCGACGTGAACCGAGCGGTGGAGGGGTGCGATCATGCCGACGCCGTTTGCGGGGGAGGGGGAGGAGCGATCTGCCAGCGGTCGCGCAGCAGAACCGCCAGCTTGCCGCAGGCGTCGGGCAACGCCAAGCCCGACGGCTCGAACCGGAGGTCGGCGATCTCCGCGTACAGCGGCGCGCGTTCGGCCGCCAAACGGCGCAGCACCCCCTCGCGGTCGTCCACGGCCAACAGCGGCCGGCTGCGGTCGCGGGCCAAACGGGCCAATTGCTCGTCCACACCGACGTGCAGATGTACCACGAACCCGTGTGTGCGCATCGCGGCGCGATTGTCCGCATCCAGCACCGCGCCGCCGCCGGTGGCGATTAAGGTCTCGCGGTCCTGCAGGCGCGCGGCCAAACGGGCGCGCTCGAGCCGCCGGAACGCCGCCTCGCCGTCGGTGGAAAAAATCTCGGGAATTTTGCGTCCCGCTTCGATTTCGATATCGCGATCCAGATCGACGAAACGCAGCCCGAAGCGTTCGGCCAGCCGTCGGCCGATCGAAGTTTTGCCGGCGCCCATCGGGCCGATCAGGATCAGGTTCGACGCGGGATTCATGACCTGTTTCGACGGAAATCGCACGGGATTTTAACAGCCGGACCCGCTGGCGGGCGTAGTCTGACGGTTCCGGCGCCGCGCGCGTCACGCTCAAGGGTTCGACTCATGTCCGTCGCGAAAATCATCGAAGTCAATGCGTCCTCCGCCATCGGTGTCGAAGACGCCGTGCGCAGCGGTCTGAAGAAATGCGCCGAATCGGTGAAAAACATCAAAGGCGCGTGGGTCAACGAAACCAAGGTCGTCACCGACGATCAGGGCAACGTGACCGAATGGCGCATCAACATGCGGGTCAGCTTCATCGTCGAGTGACGCCCTGACGTTGCCCGGTTTTTTCGAGTCATTCTGAACGCGGCGGCGGCGCGCGTACGCGATGCCCCGCATCCAGCCGCAGGCAGCGTTCGGCCACGGCCGGCATGACGCGCAGCGCATGCCGGCTCACGCGCTCGAAATGCTGCACGAAGCGCGCGATCTCCACCCGCGTGCTTCGCGGTGTGTCGGCTGCGGCGTTGGCCGCGAGCGCCTCGCGTTCCTGTCGCCAACGCCAGTCGACCACCGGCGCGAACCCCGGCGCCTGCAGCCACAGCAGATGCGGCAATCGCGCCCACAGCGCGGGATAGTCGCGGCCCAGGGCGTCGTTGCAGGCGCGCCGCCAGACGCCGTCGGCGTCTTCCTCGCGTTCCAAGACGTTGACCGGCCGACGCAGGGCGGCGGCGGCCTGCGCCGGCACCTTCAGGCACCAGCCTTCGAACACCGTCAGATCGATATCGCGCGCCAGCGGCCAGCGCGACGGCGGCAGACGGCGATCTTGCAGCTTGTCGAAACGCGGCAGACGCACCGCGCGGCCATCGCGCAGGGCGTCGAGGGTCTCGCAGGCGAGGGCCAGATCGTGCGTGCCCGGTGGCCCACGCGTGGCGAGCAACGGATGCACCTCGCGACCGAGCCGCCGCCGCTCGCGCAGGCCCAGATACACGTCGTCCAGCGAGAGCGTCGCGACACGCAGGCCGCGTTGGGCGCCCAGGGCGGCGATTTGCGCGGCCAGCGTGGATTTGCCGCTGCCCTGCACGCCGCCGATGGCGTAGATCCGACCGACGGCTAGCGCCTCGTCGAGTGCCGCGGCCACCACGGCGGCGGGAAAAGCGCCGACAGAGGGCTTGCCGACTGCATGCGCAACGCCGCCGCGCCGCGAAGCGATCTTGATCGATGTCGTATGCGCGTTCGCGGGCATCGCGCGACAATACCGCAATGAACACGACCGCCCACGACGCCGCGGACCGCGGCCACCTCGACCGGCTCTACGCCGAAGCCCTCGCCACCTTCGAAGATTTGTTCGCGCAGGCCCGCGCCACCGGCATGCCCGACCCGAACGCGATGACCGTCGCTTCCAGCACGCCCGACGGCCGCCCGTCCGCGCGCATCGCCTTGCTGAAGGGTTACGACCCGCGCGGTTTCGTGTTCTACACCAACCACGACAGCCGCAAAGGCCGCGAACTGCGCGACAACCCGCGCGCGGCGCTGCTGTTTTTCTGGAAAGCGCTGGGCGAAGACGGCGTGCAAGCGCGCATCGAAGGCCGCGTGGAGGTGGTCGACGCCGCCGAAGCCGACGCCTATTTCGCCAGCCGCCCGCGCGACAGCCAACTCGGCGCCTGGGCGTCGCTGCAGTCGGAAACGCTGGACAGCCGTGAGACATTCGAGCAGCGCATCGCCGAAGCGCAAACCCGCTTCGAAGGCGGCGACGTACCGCGCCCACCGCACTGGGGCGGCTTCCGCGTCGTGCCCGAGATCATGGAGTTCTGGCACGGCGCACGGTTCCGCTTGCATCAACGCCATCTTTACGAGCGCGGCGAAGACGGGGTGTGGACGAAGCGGATGTTGTATCCGTGATTTCTGAATTTTTGAGGTAATGGCGTCAAGGTGGGCGGTGGTTCTCGCTCAGCATGAATCTTCTTCTCCACACCTTCACTTTATCTTGAACATACCCATTACTTAAGCTGCGCCA
>JADZBF010000330.1 GCA_020852215.1 Lysobacter sp.
ACGCCGACCGAAGCCAGCACGTCGCCGAACCAGCTTTCGTCGGAGGCATAGACGCTGCTGTCATCGTTGTCGAGGCGGTAGGCCAATTCGGCGCGGACGCCGATGCGGCCGAGGTCGCCTTGAACGCCACCGCCGATTTTCGCGGCGAGGTTACCGTCTTCACGTTGACCCGGGCCGGCCGGGTTCGGATAGACGTCGTATTCTTCTTCGGCGCGCTGGTAGCCCAAGCCGACGAGGGCGTACGGGTTCCAGTTACGGCCTTCGGACATGAAGTGACGGCGCAGGTCGATCGACACGCCGTACTGGCTCCAGTTGAAGTCTTGGCCGCGGACGCCCGACGGAACGCTGCGACGCGGGAGCACCACGCTTTGGCCGTCGAAATGCGGGTTCTGATAGTTCAGTTCGCCATCGAGCGACCAGTTGTCGCTGATGAACTTACCGAAGCCGAGGGTCGCGAACGGCGAGTTGTAGGTGCCGCGGTCGCCATCTTGGTTGTTGTAACCAGCCGAAGAGGTGACGTACCAGCGATCGTCGAACGTCTGCGCGGAGGCGGCCTGAGCCACGCCCAGACCGGTCAGAAGCGCGGCGCAGAGGAGTTTTTTGTTCATTACTCGGTGCTCCTTGAGGGGATTTGAGAGACGCGGTGGTGCGAATCGGAAAACGAGCGTAGAGAGAGCGTACTCGTTTCTCCATAATCTGGACCGGCCGGGCCATGGCCGATTAACATTAGCATAACAGTTGTGGGAAGCCAAGCACAGTTTAACTTCAACCCCTGTCACCGTACTGAAGCATCGTTCTGCCCATTTTAAGCCGAGTCCGACCCAATGAGGGAGCTCGGGGACGAATGGCATCTGGGCGCCGGACGGTAAAGGGCGCTGGCTTTACGGCACCCGAACGCCGATCACCCATCGGCTCTCGCCGCCGCCGTCATCGGCCGTACGACGGCTCCATTACCGGCCCGACGACGGCAGGCACGATGCAAGCGGGAGTTGAACGAGACGCTATTTACCGGCATCGTGAGCGCTCCATACGCAACCGTATTTCCCCTCATGAGCGCCGCCCCCGTGTTGTCCCAGGATTCCGCGCCCTACCCGCATCTGTTTTCGCCGCTGGATTTGGGCTTCACGACGTTGCGCAACCGGGTGCTGATGGGCTCGATGCACACCGGGCTGGAGGACAACGCGCGCGACTTTCCCAAGCTCGCCGCCTATTTCGCCGAGCGCGCGGCCGGCGGCGTCGGCCTGATCGTCACCGGCGGTTTCTCGCCGAATCTACGCGGCTGGCTCAAACCGTTTTCGAGCAAGTTGAGCTGGCCCTGGGAAGTGGGCCGCCATCGTCAGGTGACGCGCGGCGTACACGAGCACGGCGCGAAGATCTGTCTGCAACTGCTGCATGCCGGCCGCTACGCCTATCACCCGCTGTCGGTGGCGCCGTCGAAACTCAAGGCGCCGATCAATCCGTTCACGCCGAGCGCGCTCTCCAGCTCGGCCGTGGACGCGACGATCCGCGCTTACGCCAATGCCGCGAAACTGGCGCGCGACGCCGGCTACGACGGCGTCGAGGTGATGGGTTCGGAAGGTTATCTGATCAATCAATTTCTCAGCGCTCGCACCAACAAACGTAGCGACGCCTGGAGCGGCGATGTCGCGCAACGCATGCGGTTCGCGACCGAGATCGTCGGCCGCGTGCGCGAAGCCTGCGGGCGCGATTTCATCATCGTCTATCGCCTGTCGATGCTGGAATTGGTGCCGGAAGGCTCGTCGTGGGACGAAGTCGTGACGCAGGCCAAAGCGATCGAGGCCGCGGGCGCGACGATCCTCAACACGGGCATCGGTTGGCATGAGGCGCGCGTGCCGACCATCGCCACCTCGGTGCCGCGCGCGGCGTTCGCGGGCGTGACCGCGAAACTGCGCCCGCACGTCGCGCTGCCGCTGGTGGCGACGAATCGCATCAATATGCCGGACGTGGCCGAACGCATCCTCGCCGACGGCGGCGCCGATCTGATTTCGATGGCGCGCCCGATGCTGGCCGATCCCGAGTGGGCGAACAAAGCGCGCGCCGGTCGCGCGGATCGCATCAACACCTGCATCGCCTGCACTCAGGCGTGTTTGGATCATGTGTTCGAAAGCAAAGTCGCGAGCTGTTTGGTGAACCCGCGCGCCGGCGCGGAGACCGAGCTGAACTACGCGAAAGCCGCGACACCCAAGCGTATCGCGGTGGTCGGTGCCGGCCCCGCGGGGTTGGCGTGCGCGACGGTCGCGGCCGAGCGCGGGCATCGCGTGACCTTGTTCGAGGCCACAGACGATATCGGCGGCCAGTTCAATCTCGCGAAAACCATTCCGGGCAAGGAAGAATTCCACGAGACCATTCGCTACTTCCGCCATCGCGTCACCGACACCGGCGTCGACCTGCGGCTGTCCACGCGCGCGGACGCCGACGCCTTGCGCGATTTCGATCATGTGGTGCTCGCGACCGGCGTGTTACCGCGGACGGTGACGTTTCCCGGGAGCGATCATCCCAAGGTGATCGGTTATCTCGATGTGCTGAACGGTCGGGTGATGCCCGGCGCGCGCGTCGCCATCATCGGGGCGGGCGGGATCGGTTTCGACGTCGCCGAGTACCTCGTTCACCATCCCGTGCTCGACGCGGCGCGCTTCGCCGCGGACCCTTTCCACGCCGTCGAAACGCCGGTCTCGCCCAGTCTGGACCTGCCGCGCTGGATGGCCGAATGGGGCGTGGACCCGACGTACGCCTCGCCCGGCGGATTGAGCAAACCGCAGGCCGAGCCGCCGAGCCGCGAGGTGTGGTTGTTGCAGCGCAGCCCCGGCAAACCCGGCGCGAAATTGGGGAAGACCACGGGCTGGATCCACAGAGCGGCGCTCAAGTCGAAGTCGGTCGCGATGCTGGGTGGGGTGGAATACCTGGGCGTGGACGACGACGGTTTGCGCATTCGCGTACAGGCGAAGGACGGGAACGCGCAGGAGCAGCGTTTGCCGGTGGATCATGTGGTGATCTGCGCCGGTCAAGAGCCTCGCCGGGATTTACAGGCCGCCCTGGAAGGCAACGGCCCCCAAGTCCATCTCATCGGCGGGGCCGATGTCGCCGCCGAACTCGACGCCAAACGCGCGATCGCGCAGGGCAGCCGATTGGCCGCGGCGTTCTGAGGACGGTTCGGGCGGTGGCGCGCTTGCGCTTGGTGCACGCCATCTTGGCTTGCGGATGCTCGGGGTGATTCTGGGTATGCCTTATTGAGAGACACGTGGGTGTCCCCGATTCGATTCATTCGATTGGGTGCCTCCAATCGCCGCCCCAAAAGTGGGTGTCGTCAAAAAAGAATCAGGCACCTGCCCGCAAACCGAGACCTCA
>JADZBF010000331.1 GCA_020852215.1 Lysobacter sp.
CAGGACTCTAACCAACTGAGCTACAGCCACCATTGAAACTTCGCAGGCGATTCCATCCGTGAAACCCTGCCGCGGGGCGTCCTGCCTCGCGTTGCGTACGAATCTTCGTGCGATCCGACCTCTCCGCCGAGCGCACAACCGAGACTCGGATGGCGCGCCCGGCAGGAATCGAACCTGCAACCGCCGGCTTAGAAGGCCGGTGCTCTATCCGGTTGAGCTACGGGCGCACGAGCGCATGATAGCGGGCCGGAGAGACGTCGGACGGAGAATTGGTCGGGGTAGAGGGATTCGAACCCCCGACATCCTGCTCCCAAAGCAGGCGCGCTACCAGACTGCGCTATACCCCGCTGTCGAAACGCTTTGCCCCAGCGGCCGGGCCGCCCGCCGATGGAACGATCCGGCGTCGAACAAGCTGGCTATTGTCGTAAGCGGGCCGCAGCCTGTCAACGGAGTTCCGTAACGGCGGCTCCGGACGTCGAATCGACTCGCGAAAGCGGTATGCTGTGGCGACACAGACCACCTCTTCGGAGATCGTTATGCGCAGCGGTAACCCCGTGCTGAAGGAAAGCACCTTCCTCGACATCGGTAGCGGCTCGATCGTCGCTCGCGACGGCCAGTCGATGACCCTGAACGGCACCGTCAACAAGACCGGCTTCTTGTTGCTGTTGTCCGTGCTCACCGCCGCCTTCGCCTGGTCCAAGACCATGACCGACACCGGCGAAATCGCCCCCGGCGCCATGGTCTACCTCTGGGGCGGCGCGATCGGCGGCTTGGTCTTGGCCCTGGTCACCACGTTCAAAAAGCAATGGTCGCCGGTCACCGCGCCGATGTACGCGCTGGTCGAAGGCTTTTTCCTCGGCTCGATCTCGGCGATCTACAACGCCCGTTTCGAGGGCATCGTGCTGCAGGCGGTGATGCTGACCTTCGGCATCATGTTCGCCCTGCTCTTCGCCTACCGCTCCGGCCTGATCAAGGCCACCGAGAACTTCAAGCTCGGCGTCGCATCGGCCACCGGCGGCATCGCCCTGATCTATCTGGCCACGCTGGCACTGGGCATGTTCAACATCCGTATTCCTTACATCCACGAGTCCGGGATCATCGGCATCGGCTTCAGCCTGTTCGTCGTGGTGATCGCCGCACTGAACCTGGTGCTGGATTTCGACTTCATCGAAAGCGGCGTCGAAGCCGGCGCACCGAAGTACATGGAGTGGTACGGCGCTTTCGGCCTGATGGTCACGCTGGTGTGGCTGTATCTGGAATTGCTGCGTTTGCTGTCGAAACTGCAGTCTCGCGACTGAGCAGCTTCGCAGCCGGCGTTTCGCTGCGGACATCCCCGCATCGACTTCGGTCCAAACGAAACGGGGCGCCATCGGCGCCCCGTATTTTTGTCTCGCGATCATGGTCGCTCACGATCATGGTCGCTCGCAATCATGGTCGATCGCGACAGTTCGCTCACAAGCGGCTGGCAATCGCCTTCGCGAACGACATCGTCGTGCCGGTACCGCCGAGATCCGGCGTCAACGCATCCTTGGCTTCCAGCGTCGCAACGATCGCATTGCGCAGGCGATTCGCGTTGTCCGGCTGACCGACGTGGTCGAGCATCTGGCCGACGCCCAGCAGCAGCGCGCAGGGGTTGGCGATGCCCTTGCCTGCGATATCCGGCGCGGAACCGTGGACGGCTTCGAAGATCGCCGCCTCGGTGCCGATATTGGCGCCCGGCGCGAGACCCAGGCCGCCGACGAGCCCGGCGCACAGGTCGGAGATGATGTCGCCGAACAAGTTGGTGGTGACGATGATGTCGAACTGTTCCGGCTTCATCACCAACTGCATGCAGCAGTTGTCGACGATCAGTTCATTGCACTGTATCTCGGGATACTGCGCCGCCACTTCGCGCGCCACTTTCAAGAACAGGCCCGAGGTGGATTTCAGGATATTGGCCTTGTGGACCACGGTGACTTTCTTGCGGCCGGTCGCGCGCGCCAGGTCGAAGGCGTAGCGGACGATGCGCTCGGAACCGCGGCGGGTCACTTTCTGGGTCAGCACCGCGGTTTCGCCGTCGTGCGACAACTGCTGGCCTTCGCCGATGTACGCGCCTTCGGTGTTCTCGCGGACGGTGATCAGATCGACCCCGCTGGGGAAGCGCGACTTGGTGTTGGGGAACGACTTGGCCGGGCGTACGTTCGCGTAGAGGTCGAAGCGCTTGCGCAGTTCGACGTTGATCGAGCTGAAGCCCTCGCCGACCGGCGTGGTCAGCGGGCTTTTCAGCGCGACGCGGTTGTGGCGGATGGAGTCGAGCGTCGCCTGCGGCAGCAATTCGCCGTGTTTTTCGAGGGCGACGAGGCCGGCGTCTGCCTCTTCGTAGGCCAAGCCAGTCTTGAGCGCGTCGAGGACGTACAGCGCGGCATCCATGATTTCGGGGCCGATGCCATCGCCGCGAATGACGGTGATCGTTTGGGTCATGAGGTCGTGTCCGGAGCGGCGCGTCGCGAACGACGAGCCGAAGGTCGAAGAAACGCTGGAAAAGTCGGGTGGTCGGGAATCGAGGCGAGAAAATCCGTCGGTATGATCGATTCTCGAAGCCGGCGAATTATGCCGTAAGCCGGCCCGGCTTGCCCGACAGGCCGTTCAGACCTTGGTCGTAACGACGACCGACGCACCCCTGGCGCATCCTTTCGACCTATCTTTCGACGCTTCTTTCAGCGCGTCTTCCCGCACTCGCGCGATGCGACTTCCGGGCGACCGGGTAACGATATCGAACGCGGCAAGCCGCAGCGCTCAGCCGTGATCGTGCCCCGGCGCATCGGCGGCGGCCGTTTCGCCTTGTTCCAGGCGATCGAGAAAATCCACCGCGCGGCGCAAATGCGGAATCACGATCGAACCGCCCACCACCAAACCGACCGAGAAGGTCTCGACCATCTCGTCGCGATTCCCGCCGACCTCTTTGCCTTGAGCGACGTGATAGCTGATGCAGTCGTCGCAGCGCAGCACGAGCGATGCGACCAGGCCCAGCAATTCCTTGGTTTTTACGTCCAACGCGCCAGCCTGATAGGTCTGCGTATCGAGCGCGAAAAAGCGACGCACCACCTGGTTGGGCTCGGCCAGGATGCGTTCGTTCATCCGTTTGCGGAACGCGGTGAATTCGGCGACGAGGTCGCGTTCTGCTTCGGAATCGTGGCTCATCGGGATGTCCAGTGGTGGATGTGGAAACGAAGCGGTTCAACCCGCCAACAGCGGCTCGAACTTGCCGGCGCGATGCAGCGCCATCATGTCGTCGAAACCGCCGACGTGGACATCGCCGACGAATATCTGCGGCACGCTGGTGCGCTTCGCGCGGGCGATCATCCGCTCGCGTTCGGCGGGATCGGTGTCGATCCGGATTTCCGACCAGCTCAGGCCTTTGCTTTTGAGGAAGGTCTTGGCGGCCACGCAATACGGGCAGATCAGCGTGGTGTAGAGGGTGATCGGCTGGGTTTGCGCCGGCTGCGCTTGGGCTGGCGCGTCTTCGGCGGTGCGGTCGTTCATTGCGGGCTCCCGACGCTGAGGCGTCTGTCGTCATCGATAGGTCGGGATGATGGGGGTGCGGATCGTGCGTTTCCACCCCGCCGATGCAATGCTGCAATCCACGCCATCGCGCACCGAGGCCCGCCCGCCGAACCGGAACTCCGCGACGGCCCAGAGGTCGGATTGAGGTTCCTTGCCCTCCCCGCGCACCTATTCACCCCCGGCTCGGGCGAGAATCGCCACACTCCTCGCTGGCTTCGTTGCCGCGACGCCTCAGCCCACGTATCGGACCGCACATGCCTCGTCTCTCGATGTCTCTCCCGTCGCTCCGCGTCACGGCCTTGGCCGCCGCGCTCGCGCTGACGGTCGCGACAGTCTCCGCGCCGGCGCAGGAAAGCCGCTTGCCGGACATCGGCTCGTCCGCAGCGGAACTGCTGGGGCCGGTCAAGCAGGCCGAATACGGTCGCATGATGCTCAGCCAACTGCGGTATTACGACTACACCATCGACGACCCGCTGATCGACGGCTGGCTGCAGTCGGTCGGCAGTCGGTTGGCGGCCGCCAGCGATAAACCCGACCAACCCTTCACGTTCTTCATGCTGAAGGACCGTCAGTTCAACGCTTTCGCCACCTTGGGCGGGTACGTCGGCACCAATGCCGGCCTCGTGCTGGCGGCCGAAAGCGAGGACGAAGTGGCCAGCGTGTTGGCGCACGAGGTCTCGCACGTCACCCAATCGCACGTGTTGCGCAGCGTCGAACGGGCGCAGAAAGACAGCGTGCCGATCTTGCTGGCCATGCTGGGCGCGATCGCGATCGCGCAATCGTCCAGCGGCAATTCCTCCGACGATGCGAGCATGGCGGCGCTGGCGTCGGCGCAGGCGCTGGCCGCGCAGCGGCAGATCGACTACACCCGCGACAACGAGGCCGAAGCCGATCGCATCGGCATCCGCACCTTGACCCGCAGCGGCTACGACCCGGCCTCGATGGTCAGCATGTTCACGCGGATGCAGACGATCTCCCGCGTGAATCAAGGCGGCGAGCGCGAACGCACGCCGGACTACTTGCGCACCCACCCCGTCACCACGCTGCGGATCAGCGACGTGAAGCAGCGCGTGGATGGCCTGAAGCGCGAAAAGCCCGTGTTTTCCGGCGGCGACGCCACCGGCGAAAACCCGCTGCTGCCGTCGCATCTGCGCATCGGCAGCGAGCCCGGTGTCGGCGGTGCGCGCGACGGTCGCGAATTCGGCTGGGCGCGCGAGCGCATCCGTGCGATCAGCGCCAACACGGCCGAAGCGGCGATCCGCGAATACGAACGCGAACGAGCGCGCGGCGGGCTCAACGACGCGCAACGCTATGGCTTGGCCGTCGCCCGGCAACGCCACGGCCAGTACGCGACCGCGATCAAAGAATTGCAGCCGTTGTTGACGAAATACCCCGACGACGCTTGGCTGGTGCTGGGAATGGCCGAAGCCGAGGCGCGGTCGGGCAAGACCGAGGCGGCCGATGCGCGCCTGGAAGCGCAATTGCTGCGCATGCCCGAACATCGCCCGACCGCCTTGGGTTATGCCCAGTTGTTGGCCGAACGCAATACCCGCGCCGCCGGTCAACGCGCGCAGGCGCTGTTGCGGCCGTTGCTGAACCGCGCGAAAGAAGACCCGGTGTTCCAGAAGACCTTCGCCCGCGCCAGCGAAGTGGCGGGCGATGCGATCCGCGCCGGCGAGGCTTACGCGGAAGCCGAATACCTCAACGGCCGTCCGGAACGCGCCCTGATGCAGCTCAACACCTTGTTGAAGCGCGAAGACCTGGACTACTACTCTCGCGCACGCATCGAAGCGCGCATCGCCGCGATCACGCCGACCGTGCTGGAACTGCATCGGCAGGGCGTGCGCGACGACGAACTCAAGCGGCGTTGATCCGAAACCCGGGCCGGACGAAGCCCGTCTGGCGAACACCTGCGACTGGCCGTGGTGCTTGACATCACTGCATCATCGCATCACGATGCGGCGATGCGAACGACCATCGACCTCCCCGACGACCTGCATCGGATCGTGACCAGCCTCGCCCGGCATACCGGGCGCAGTCTCGGCCAGACCGTGGCGGAATTATTACGCCGTGGATTGGCATCGACGGCCGAGCCGGCGAATCGCGTCGCCGAGACGCATGCGGTCTACAGCCTGCATCCGGCGACCGGGCTGCCCGTGGTGGCGTCCAAACAGCCGATCACGGAGGACGATGTCAGCGCCCTGGACGACGAATCTTGAGCGCTCCGGACATCACCTACTTGCTCGACGGCAACGTC
>JADZBF010000332.1 GCA_020852215.1 Lysobacter sp.
TTGACCGACAACACCACCGGGCATCTCGTCGCCGACATCGAAAAACTGCGCGAAACGCTCGGCATCGATCGCTGGCAAGTGTTCGGCGGCTCGTGGGGCTCGACGCTCGCCTTGGCCTACGCCGAAGCCCATCCGGCACGCGTGACCGAACTGGTGCTGCGCGGCATCTTCATGCTGCGGCGCTGGGAACTGGAATGGTTCTATCAGGAAGGCGCCTCGCGCTTGTTCCCCGATGCGTGGGAACACTATCTCGCCGCGATTCCGTCGGTCGAACGTCACGATCTGATGTCCGCCTATCACCGCCGGCTCCCCAGCGACGACCCGGCGACGCGTCTCGCCGCCGCGCGCGCCTGGAGCGTGTGGGAAGGCGCCACCAGTTTTCTGCACATCGACGACGATTTCGTCGCCGGTCACGAGGACGAAGCGTTCGCGCTGGCCTTCGCGCGCATCGAAAACCATTATTTCGTCAACGGCGGTTTCTTCGAAGTCGAAGACCAACTGCTGCGCGATGCGCACAAACTCGCCGACATTCCCGGTGTGATCGTCCACGGCCGCTACGACGTGGTCTGCCCGATCCAAAATGCCTGGGATCTGCATAAGGTCTGGAAGAAGTGCGAGTTGATCATCTCGCCCGCCTCCGGCCATTCCGCGTACGAACCGGAAACCACCGATGCCTTGATTCGCGCGACGGACAAATTCGCGGTGTAACTCGCGATCCGAGGCGTAGGGCGGGCCTTGGCCCGCCATTGCGGTAGCCGTGATAGGTGCTCGGACGAGCTTCGTGCGTAAAGTGAATGAGACAATTGTCGCCGTGGGGAAGGTGCGCCCTGCGTGTTGAAGGCTAAGACTAGGCGCTAGAGTCGAAATACCTATGCGGAACGACCGAAAAGAAAAAATGGAGGACAGGGTGATTGACTGCCTCATCAAGTCGACTCGAAGCCTGTGTGGAGTCGATCTGAATGCGAGTGAGCGTCCAGATCGGCCTATTGGATCGCGACCACCGACTCAAGGTGGATGTGATGCGATCATCTCCGGGCTGGATTACAAAGTTGCCGTGCAAATAGCTGAGGTCCCGATTGCTCCTGGAGCCTATGCGCAGAACGCAAAAATTCAGGAGTTGAGGGCTGTTGTTGTCCCCCTGTTGGAGGAGGCTTGCCCAGGGCAGCAGGTTGATGTTGTCATTGATGCTGGAACGGTCGGTGCCGCTTTTCATGGGAGAAATCCTGCGCGTACAAGCCAAGTGGCGCAAAACATAATCGATCAAGTTATGCGGGTACCTTTGGCGTCTGGTTTTTCCAGATATGAGTACGCTCCGTTTTCGCTCGACGATGGGATGCGTGGCGTCGTGAATCGAAAATCTTCGAAATCGCCTTTTGTCGCTGTTTCCTGTGGGCTAACGGATGAGGCAGGGTTCGATGCGTCTTTCAAGGAAGTGCTTGAGAAAAAATGCCGTCAATTCGATATCTATCGAGGAACGCATTTGTTGTGCGTCGCACTTTGGTCTACCGATTTTATGCATCTGAACCATGAGATTGTGGTGTCGGCTTTTGCGTCATGTGGTGTCGATCATTCGGAAATCGATTCGGTATGGTTTGTGGGCGGGAGGAATGTGCCGGAGGTTTACCCGTTGCGGGCTTACGATCTCGACTGTCGCAATGATGCTCGCTATATCGAGGAGCTTTACTTCTGGTGGCCTGAAGATGCTGTGCAAGAGCCGCGGCCTTTCAAGAGAATCCCACAGCGCTTTGGGCAGCGCCCAATCACAGCGAGTCGGGTGGGGTGAGCGCAGCGAACCCCATCATTCCTACTCGTCGGTTGCCATGGCGCGTGAGCAGAATCGGTCGATCGATTCTGCAAGATCACCGAAGATCGAAATGCCGACGCTTCGGTGATGACCGGGTTCGCGCTCCGCTCACGCCACCCCCACGCCGCCCCCACGCCCTCTCCACGCAGCCCCACAGGGCATGATGTCCCGCATGCGCCTATGCTGCGGCGCATTGCCGGACATCCGCGGGTTTTGCGTTATCCCCGAGGATGAGACGAATCTCACCGCGCCATAAGGAACCGACGTATGCCCAAGGAACTGGTGGAACTGCTGGCCGATTTCGAGCGGCAGGACGATACCGGACGGAAGCTGCGCGGCATCATCGCGGAAGTGCCGAGTCTGAAAGCCGATCTGGAAAAGGCGGCGCGCGACGACAACCTGGTGGCGATCCGCTACGGCGATCTGGGCGGCAGCAACGGTACCTACGACTACGCAAGCAGGACGTTGACGCTCAACCGCGCGCTGAAGCATGGCGTGGACGAGGGTGATGCCGATTCGATCATCGCGCTGGCCTGCGTGGCCGGCCACGAGGGCAGCCACGCCACGCGCGGCCACATCAGCCGTGCGCATACCGCGGAGATCGAAAGGGATGTCGCTGACGTGCATGCCCAAGGCGCGGGCCTGCGCGACTACACCGCAGTGGCCAAGCGACATGTCGATTACATCCTCAAGGAGGAAGCGACGGCGGAAATCGGCGGGTTCAACGCGGCGGTGGCGGCGTGCAAACGGATCGAAAGGCTGGATTTTACGGACACCTTGCAATCCCTCGCTCAGAAAGGGCCGGGCTCCCTGAAGGACGGCCCCGAATCGGTGACGCTGGGACAATTCCAAGAATACGTCGAGGGCGTACAGGGTAGATTCGGCACCGATTATCGACTCAAAGGCGGTGTTCAGCCCGGCGAGGGCGATCTGCTCGAACCGGCGAACAAGAGCCATCTCGATTTCATGCGCACGCATTTTTCCGATCGCAGCTTCGGCGAGGATCCGAACAAAGACCGCTATTACCGGCACACCGCCGTCGCCGACATCGTTCGTCTCGCGATCAAGGACGGTGCGCAACCCGCCGATATCGGTCTGGACATGAACGCGCTGGAGGTGCGAAGAGCGGGCTTCGCGGATAAGTTCCGTAATCTGCAGGGGCAGCCGGTGAACGTGGAGTTCGCGAACGTGGTGTCGGCGCCCGTGTTGCCGCCTCAGCCTTCTCAGCCGCAACCGCTGGCTTCGCCGCAACCGGCCTTGCGCATCGACGCTTCGGAGCCTGTGGAATTCGTGGGCGGCAACAGCAACAAACGCGTGCGCGAACGCTCTCCCGAAAGCGTCGAGGGCGAAGGCCAGGGCGTGAAGGCGCTGAAACCGCTGTTGAACCCGGAATTGCTGGAGCAGGCGCGAAAGTTCCTGGGGTCGAATGAGAACCAGGAAGCGATCGCAGGCAAAGGCCTGGCCCAACAAACCGACCGCCTGGCGTATGCCACTGCGGTTGCCGCGCAGAACAATGGCCTTGCGAAAATCGAGGACGTGAGGATCCACAGTGGCGCTATCTGGGTTTCCTCCGCGCCCCGGGACGCGGATTACGGCGAAAACCGCTGCGTCGGATTGATGACATCGTGCGCGCGGAAGACCGAAGAGGAGCATCTGGCCAACGTGACAGTATCGCCGGCGCCCAGCGGCCTCGCGCAGGGCAGCGGTCAGTTGGCCCAGGATCTCGCCGCGAGGAAGAGTCAGCAGATATAGCGCAGGGTCGGAACGCCGGCGCGATGGCGAGGGGGCTCCGAGGTTGGTGGCTTCGCCGAATGGGTGCGTATCGCGATTCCCGATGCGCAGCGTGGGCTGTCGATCGATGTGTTCACAGCCCGAACCAAGCGAACCCGCGATCGCTCGTGAGCACGAGCAGCGCGGCGATATTGAGGACGACGGTGCCCCAGTAGGTGACTTGGAATTCGCGCTTGAGCCATTTATGCCTGAACACGCGCTGCGCCAACAGAGCGCCGGGCCAGCCGCAGAGCAATCCGATCGCGTGCAAGCTGGCTTCCGGCGTGCGCCATTCGCCGCTTTCGGCGGCTTTCTTGTCCTGCCCGTACGCGAACAAGGCGACCACGCTCATCGCGGCATAGGCGACCGCGACCAGCGGCGGAATTTTCTGGACGAACACGCCCGCGACCAGCGCGATGCAGAACAGCGCCGCGAAGATCGGCCCGAACTTGCCCGGCGTCGCGCTGTTGTCTTCTTTCGCGGGCTGTCCCGCGTAACGAATGGCGTTCGCTTGCAGCCGCCCCTGCGCGTCGCGCGAGAGAGCGTAGGTGATGAGATCGCCCTCGACCGGGCGCCGCGGCAGTCGCTCGAAGGCCTTGACGTGAACGAACGCCTTGTCGCCGCCGCCGTTGGGCGTCACGAAGCCGAAGCCTTTGTCGTCGTTCCAATTGTGGAGTCGTCCTTGGTAGCGCATCGCGAATCAATCCTAGGAGGTACGCCGAATTTTAGAATATGCGCTGTGCTTGTCGAGAATCGAGCGCCACAAACGCTGAGGCGGAATGCCGGCGTGCCCGGATTCCTGCGCGTCGTTGCATTCGATCGCGATCCAGCGCCCGTCCGCAGCGCGAGCGATATCCACGACGAGGAACGGCACCGGAACGCGCGCCGCGACCTCGGCCGCCAGCGCGATGCCGTCGTCGATGCGATCGCTGGCGTAAACGGGCACCTGATACCAGTAGGGGCCGCAGCCGACGCATGTTCCATGCAGCCAGAACGTCCGGAATTCGAGCGAGGGGCGGATTTTGCCGGGAATCTCGCCGCTGACGGGCGCCAGCGGCACGAACTCGCGAAGCACCGGTTTCTGCCAGTGCAAAATCGGATCGTTGCGGTAAGCCGCTGCGGCGCGCGCGTAATGCGCGCGGTTCGCGATCACCGCGAGATCGGGGTTGTGTTTGCTGGTTTGACGCGAACCTTTGAGAAACACCGGCCATCCGAATTCGGCTTCGACCAGATCGGCCTCCGGCAGCGCGTCGAACACGCGGGTCTTCGGCGTCATGTCCGCGATCAGCGGATACCAATGCTCGATCTCGCTGGCGAGTCGGTGTTGGTCCGGGTCGTTCACCGGACGAATACCGGCTTCGATCGCGTCGCGATAGCAGGCCGAATAATCGGCCGGTGCCCCGATGCGAAAAATGCCGTCGTATTCTCTATCGAGTCGATACGGATGCCTGCATGCGAAGTGCAGACCGAAGTCGACATCGTACGCCGACACGCCCGTTGGACGGCTCAGGATCGCGAGTTCGTTTTCGATCAGCAGCAATTCCATGCCCGGCTGCATCAAATCGACGCCTCGAACCCCGCCATATCCTCTTCGAGCAACATATCCCGCAACTGCGTCGCCGAGGCGCGGCGCATCGGTTGTTCGTCGATGCTCGACAACGGCGCTTGGCGCAGGGCAGCGTGCGGGAGCACGCAGACATCGAAGCTGAGGTCTTCTGCGGCGAACAGCCAGACGGTGCAGTCGAGCGCGCGTTCCCGGTCCAGACGCACGCGGCGGGCGCGCGCTTCGGCGGGGATGCGGTGATCTTCGAGGAAGCGCGGGACGTTGTCGGCGTCGTCGGTGTACAGATGCAGTTGCACGGGCGAAGTGGCGTCGGCGGTGCCGTCCAGCACAGGGCCGACGAGGCGCGGGTCGAAACCGGCGAAGAATTCCAATGCGCGCAACGCGGCTTCGCGCCGATGGCGCAGCGCGTCGGTTTGCTGGTCGCCTTGGAACAGCCGCTGATATTCCCGCAGCGCCTCTTCGATCTCGCGATTGCGCGGCAGCGAAGCGTCGTCGTGGATGCCTAACCGCTCAGCGGCTTTGAGCTTGGCTTGATGAAAATCGCGCACGCCGGATTCGGCGATCAATTTGGCGGCTTCGCGCGCGAGGCGATAACGGCGCTCGCGGGTTTTCGTCTCGGCGTGTTGGCGGGCGTGGTGCATGGGCATCGTCCCGGCGTGGGCCAGTTGACGACTGTAACCGAAGTGTCGGGAATGGGGAATGGAGGGTTGATCGGGGATGGGGAATCGAGAATGGAGAATCGTCGGAGCGAAAAGCAGGTCCCTCGCTGCGCTCGGGATGACGACACCATGTAGAGCGGAGCAAAGCTCCGCTGATGCTTTTCCGTGATCTTTCAGCGGAGCTTCGCTCCGCTCTACAGATGATGCATTTCCTTGACCTTTCAGCGGAGCTTCGCTCCGCTCTACCGATTCCCGATTCCCGATTCCCGATTCCCGATTCCCGATTACCGATGCTCAGAAGATGTTGAACGAATCCTCGCTCGGCGCCGCTTCGTCGGCCGAGCCGTAATCGACGTAGGTTTCCATGCGTTCGAGGTCTTCCACCTTCACGTATTCGATGATGCCGCCGCTGCCTTCGGTCGGCAGCAATTGGCCGCTGGCGGTGACCGCCACTTTGACCATGCCGTCGGGCGGATCGTTGGCGGCGATCGGCACGTCCTTGAGCGCGGTTTTCATGTAGTCGATCCAGATCGGCAGCGCGGCTTTGCCGCCGTATTCGCGATAGCCCAGCGTGGTGTTATCGCTCTTGCCCACCCAGACCGCGGTGACCAGATTGCCGCCGGTGCCGGCGAACCACGCGTCGCGGTGATTGTTGGTAGAGCCGGTTTTGCCGGAGATATCCTCGCGGCCGATGCTGCGGGCATCGGTGGCGGTGCCGCGCAGCACCACGTCGCGCATCATCGAGATCATCTGATAAGCGATGCGCTCGTCGATGGCGCGCGGCGCCAGCACGCTGTTGGCCGGCAGCGTCGTCGCCGGTTTCACGGACGTGTCCTTCGGCTTATCGCCTTTGGCGGCGGTGGGCTTGGCGCCGCCCGCAGGGCCGAAATCGAAACCGTCCACGACCTGCGAGACCGGCTGCGTGGGCGACGCACCGAAGCCGCGGCCGTTGCCGCAGCCGCGACAGGCGACCGGCGGCTTTTCCTTGGCGATGACCTTGCCTTCGCGATCGCGCACTTCGTCGATGAACCACGCGTTGACCCGGAAGCCGCCGTTGGCGAACACCGCGTAGCCGCGCGCGATCGACAGCGGCGTCAGCGACGGTGTGCCTAGCGAAATCGACAGGTTCGGCGGCAATTCGTTCTCGGCGAAACCGAATTGAGTGATGTACTTGCGCGCGTATTCCACGCCGATAGCGTCGAGCATGCGCACCGACACCAGATTGCGCGAGCGCACCAAGGCCTCGCGCACGCGCACCGGGCCGGCGAACCCGCCGCCGTCGTTCTGCGGACGCCACACTTTGCCG
Organism: Lysobacter sp.; assembly: GCA_020852215.1. GTDB lineage: Bacteria > Pseudomonadota > Gammaproteobacteria > Xanthomonadales > Xanthomonadaceae > Lysobacter_I. The sequence continues at coordinate 7,104 of JADZBF010000332.1, forward strand.
GCGCGCATGCGGAACACCACCGGCGCGTCCAGCACGATCGACGCGGGGTTGTAGCCGCGTTCGAACGCCGCGGCGTAGACGAAGGGCTTGAACGACGAACCCGGCTGACGTCGCGCCTGGGTGGCGTTATTGAATTTGTTGCCGGCGTAGCTGTAGCCGCCGACCAGCGCCCGCACCGCGCCGGTGTCCGCGTCCAGCGAGACCAGGGCCGATTGCGCGCGCGGTAATTGATCCAGGCGGTATTTGACCTCGCCCGCGGGCTTGGCGGGCGTCGCCGCCGCGGCGGCGTTTTTGGCGTCGGCCGTGGCCGCTTTCTTGTCTTCGTCGGGCACGATGGCCCGCACGCGGATCAAATCGCCGCGTTTGACCAGCGCGGCGGGCGATTTGCCGGTCCAACGCGCGGCGTCGGGGCCGAGCGCGATGCTCGTCCCGTTCGCGAGTACTGCCTGGACGTTGCCGCCGTCCAGCGCGGTCACGATCGCCGGCATCAGCGGGCCCTGCGTCGGGATGCCGCGCAGACGCGCGGCGGTGGTGGCGAGGTCCTCGTTCGCGCCGAGCTCGAAGGTCTGCTCGACTTTCGCCCAGCCGTGGCGATGGTGGTAGACCGCCAAGCCGTCGCGTACCGCTTCGTCGGCCGCCGTCTGCAGGGCCGGGTCGATGGTGGTGACGACGTGGTAGCCCTTGGTCAACACATCGTTGCCGTAGCGGGCGATCATCTCCTGGCGCACCATTTCCGCCACGAAAGGCGCCGACACTTCGATTTGACGTTCGTGCGGGCTGGCGTGCATCGGCGTCGCTTTCGCCGCCTCTTCCTCCGCCGCGCTGATCATCTTGAGTTTCAGCATCCGCTCCAGGATGTAGTCGCGGCGAATTTTCGCGCGGTCGGGATTGCTCAACGGGTTGCCGCTGGAGGGGAACTTCGGAATCGCCGCGAGCGAGGCCATTTCGTCCAGGGTGAGCTGATCGAGCGTCTTACCGTAATAAAACTCGGCCGCGGCGCCGACGCCATACGCGCGGTTGCCGAAGAAGCTCTTGTTCAGATAGAGCTCGAAGATCTCGTCCTTCGTCAGTTCTTCCTCCATCTTGCGCGCGAGCAGCATCTCCGAGAATTTGCGCTTCAAGCTGTATTCGGAGCTGAGGAAGAACATCTTGGCGACTTGCTGCGTGATCGTCGAACCGCCGGCCACGCGCTCCTTGTCGGTGGTCAGCAACTGCCAGATCGCGCGACCGACGCCTTTGTAATCGACGCCGCCGTGTTCGTAGAAACGCGCATCCTCGATCGCCATGAACGAGTCTTTCAGGCGCTTGGGTACTTTTTCGATCTTGACCGGGTAGCGCCGGGTCTCGCCGAACAACCCCATCAGTCGCCCGTCGCGGGCGTAGACGTAGAGCGGTTCCTGCAGTTCGACGTTGCGCAGGCTCTGCACGTCGGGGAGATTGGAGGAGACGGAGTAGTAGATGACGCCGAAGACGGCTCCGCCGGCCAGCAGGCCGAGGAATGACAACAAGAACGCCCAACGCAGGAAGCGGCGGATGCGAGACATGGGGAAGGTCGTTCCTCGGTTGGTGGAGCGGGTGCGAGATGCGCGATTATAGGGGGCGGCCTCGCGGCGTCGCGCTGGGTCGTCGGGGGAGCTGTTCGGATTCGATGCCCAACCCCGGGCTGGCCCGGTTGGGACGCCCTTCGAACCCGGGAAGGGGGGCGGGCTCGCGCGCAAACCCGGCTCGGGGCCAGGTTCGGCGCAGTCCGCGGAACCGGGGTCTCGCGGACCGTGACCGGAGCCGCAAACCTCGTCGGACAGCGGTTTCGGCAGGGCTTCCGGGCTGTGACGGAGGTCTCTTCCGGGAGCTTCCGCGCAACGGACAGTTGCCTTGGGGGGAAAAGTCCGTTATTTAATGTATTGGGACACGTAACGCGCGTAAACGCGTGTGGGGTGGGGAAAAAGTGGGACTGCTCGCAAAAAATCAGTCACCGTTGGTGGGCGTCGACATCAGCTCGACCGCCGTCAAGCTCCTGCAATTGTCTCGGGCTGGCGACCGCTATCGGGTGGAACACTACGCGGTCGAGCCTTTGCCGCCGAATGCCGTCGCCGAGAAAAACATCGTCGAGGTCGAGGCGGTGGGCGAGGCGATTCGCCGGGCGCTGGGACGGTCGGGCTCCAAAGTCAAGTTCGCCGCCGCCGCGGTGGCCGGCTCGTCGGTGATCACCAAGATCATCCCGATGCCCGCCGACCTGGACGAAAGCGATATGGAGTCTCAGATCGAATTGGAGGCCTCCAACTACATCCCTTACCCGATCGAGGAAGTGAACCTCGACTTCGAGGTGCTCGGGCCGATGCCCAGCAACCCCGAAATGGTGCAGGTGCTGTTGGCGGCTTCGCGCGCGGAAAACGTCGAAATGCGCGCTTCCGCGCTCGAAATCGGCGGTTTGACCGCGCGCGTGATCGACGTCGAGGCCTTCGCGGTCGAAAACGCTTTCGCCCTGATCGCCGGCAGCCTGAATGTCCCGCACGACGGCATCGTCGCGCTGGTCGACGTCGGCGCCACCATGACCACGCTCAGCATCCTGCGCAACGGCCGCAACATCTACAGCCGCGAACAGGTCTTCGGCGGCAAGCAATTGACCGACGAAGTGATGCGCCGTTATGGCCTGAGTTACGAGGAAGCCGGTTTGGCCAAGCGCCAGGGCGGTTTGCCGGAAAGCTACGAAATCGAGGTGCTGGAGCCGTTCAAGGAGGCGATGGCGCAACAGATCGGCCGTCTGCTGCAATTCTTCTACGCCGGCAGCGAATACAACCGCGCCGACCAGATCGTATTGGCCGGCGGTTGCGCGTCCATCCCCGGCATCGCCGCGATGGTCGAAGAGCAGATCGGCGTGCAGACGATGGTCGCCAATCCGCTCTCGCAGATGACGCTCGGTCCCCGCGTGCAGGCCCACGCGCTCGCGCAAGACGCGCCCGCGCTGATGATCGCCTGCGGCCTCGCCTTGAGGAGCTTCGACTGATGGCACGGATCAACCTGCTCCCGTGGCGCGCCGAACGCCAAAAACAACGGCAGAAACAGTTCATGTCGATGCTGGCGCTGTCGGCGCTGGCCGGTCTCGCGCTGTGGTTCATGGTCGACCGTTACTACGACATGCAGATCGACGGTCAACGCGCGCGCAACGCCTTCCTCGACCAGCAGATCGCCGAGGCCAAGAGCCGCACGCAAGAAATCCAATTGCTCGAACAGAAAAAGAGCCGTCTGCTGTCGCGCAAGAAGGTGATCGAAGAACTGCAGGGCAATCGCTCGCAGATGGTGCATTTGTTCGATTCGCTGGTGCGCACGATCCCCGACGGCGTCACGCTGACCTCGATCAAGCAGGAAGCCGACACGCTGACGCTCGAAGGCCGCACGCAATCCAATGCGCGGATCAGTACGTACATGCGCAACTTCGAAAGTTCGGGCTGGATGACCAGCCCCGATCTGGCGATCATCGAAGCCAAGGGCGAAGACAAAGGTCTGCCGTATATCTTCCGGCTGACCGTCAAGCTCACCAATCCCAATGCGACCGTTGCGGGCAAGCCCGCCGCGCCTGCCGTGGCCGGCGCGGCGCCGACCGCCTTGCAACCGCTGAGCCCGGCGACGCCCGCCGTCGTGCAGCCCGCACCCGCCGCAGGCCCCGCTGGTGCGGCGCCCGCGCAGCCGACGCCCGGCCCCGCTTCTCCGGCGACGACCGGACAGGCCCCGTCGGCGGCAGGAGGTAAGAAGCCGTGAAGAAGAAAATGTCCATCAAGGAACTCGACTTCAACAACGCCGGCGCGTGGCCTAAAGAGTGGCAGATCGGTTTCTGCGTGCTGCTCGGGCTGTTGATCCTGATTGTGCTTTGGAACTTCATGACCTCTTCCAAGGGCGATGCTCTGGAAGCGCTGGAGATCGAAGAGAAGAACAAGCGCGGCGAGTTCGAGATCGAAGCCCAGAAAGCGGCCAACCTCGAACCGTTGAAACAGCAGCTTTTGCAGATGGAACAGCAACTGCAACAGATGCTGCGCCAGTTGCCGAGCAAGACCGAAATGCCCGACTTGATCGTCGATATTTCGCAGACGGCGCTGGCCACGGGCATCCAGAACGATAAGTTCGAGCCCGGCGAAGAAACGATGAAGGAGTTCTACGCCGAGAAGCCCATCTCGCTGAAGATGGTGGGCAGCTACCACCAATTCGGCGCGTTCGTCAGCGGTGTGGCGTCGCTGCCGCGCGTGGTCATCATGACCATGCACGACATTTCGCTGAAACCCAAAGACGACAAAACCGGTCCCAACAAAGACAAAGTGCTGACGATCGGGCCGAATTCGGTGCTCGAACTCGAAGGCACCGTGAAGACTTACCGCTATCGCGACGAGACCGAGACCGCGCCGTCGGCCGCCGGCGCGCAGCCGGGTGCCCCGGGTGCGCCGAACAACACGGGTGCTCCGATGACGCCGACGCCCGCCGCGGTGACCGCTCCGACCACCACGGGAGGTAGCCGCTGATGCGCCGCGCCCGTCTTTTCCTGACTATCCGTTCGTCCGCGCGCTTGGCGCTGGGCTTCGCGCTCGTCGCGGGCCTCGCAGGCTGCGCGCGGACCATCACCAGCGAACCCGGCGAAGCGCCGAATCTGCAGAAGTGGACCGAAGACGTGAAGGCGCGACCGGCGCCGCCGCTCGAACCGCTGCCGGTGATGAAGCAGTTCGAACAGTTCGAATATTCCGCGGCGGGTTTGCGCGATCCGTTCACGACCGCGTTCTCGCCGGGTACCGGAAATAGCGGCCCGCGCCCGGACGCGAACCGCCGCAAACAAGTGTTGGAGCAGTATCCGCTCGACAGTCTCGACATGGTCGGCACGATCGGCACGGGTCGCGGACTGGTTGCTTTGGTGATGGTGCCCGAGAAGGTGACGTATCGGGTGCGGCCAGGGGATTACATGGGGCAGAGCGACGGGCGCGTTACCGGGGTGTTCGAGGACCGCATCGAGTTGATGGAACTGGTTCCGGACGGTGGCGGCAGTTGGCAGGAGCGAGCGGCGACGATTTCGCTCGACGACGAATAAGACGAGGGGATAGCGAAATGACCGTACTCAAAGCGCAAAGGCTGCAACAGGGCCGACGCACGTTGCCAGTCAGAGCGGCTGTGTTTGGGCTTGCCGCGGGGATGTTGTCGGCGCTGAGCGCCGTCGGCGCCGCGCCGCCTGCGCAACCCGCGCCCGCTGCGACCCCTCCCGCCGTCGTGGCGCCCGCTGTCGCGAACGGCCAAACGGCTGGCGTGGCGTCGATCACCAATATCGACTTCAAGCAAGGCGAAGGCGGGTCCGGGAAGCTGATCCTGCGTTTCGACCGCGACGGCGCCTTGCCGGATCTGCGCACGACCGATAAAGGCCTGGTCGTGGACATCGGCAACGCCACGATGCCCGCCAATCTGCAGCGCATTCTCAACGTGACCGACTTCGCGACGCCAGTGCAGCAAGTGCAGGCCAGCGCGAACGCGAACGTCGCGCAGATCGTGCTGAACACGCGCGGACAGTTCGACCCCCTCGCTTATCAGACCGGCCGCGACTACATCGTCGAAATCGTGCCTCGCGCCGCCGCCCCGACGCGCGCCGTCGGCGCCAGCGCCGCGATCGCGACGACCGGCCAACGCGTCGCGACCACCGCGCCGGGAGCCAGCCGCACCTACAGCGGCAAGCCGGTCACGTTCAACTTCCAAGACGTGCCGGTGCGCACGGTACTGCAGCTCATCGCCGAAGAGTCCGGTCTGAACATCGTGGCCAGCGACACCGTGCTGGGCAATGTCACCTTGCGCTTGATCAACGTGCCGTGGGATCAGGCGCTCGACATCGTGTTGCAGGCCAAGGCGCTCGACAAGCGCCGCAGCGGCAACGTGGTGTGGGTCGCGCCGCAGGCGGAAATCGCCAAGTTCGAACAGGACAAGGAAGACGCGCGCATCGCGATCGAAAATCGCGTCGAGACCGTCACCGAGTACATTCCGGTGAGCTACGGCAACGCCGAGGACATCGCGAAACTGCTCACCGACGAAAGCAAGGGCGCGCAGAACAGCGGTGGCGGCGGTGCCGGCGCCGGTGGCGGCGGCAATCAGCAGTTCAATCGCGGTTTCCTCTCGCCGCGCGGCAGCATCAGCTTCGATCGCCGCACCAACACGCTGCTCGTGATCGACATTCCGGCGCGGGTGTCCGAGATCCGCCGATTGATCAACCAGTTGGATAAGCCTGTCGATCAAGTGCTGATCGAGGCGCGCATCGTGATCGCGAACGAAGATTTCGCGCGCGAGCTCGGCGCGAAGTTCGGCATCCGCGGCACGAAAGACAATGTGACCCTCGGCGGCGGTTTGGCGGGCGGCACGCCCGGCGTGAACAACGGCCTGAGCGTGAACCTTCCTTCGACGCCCGGTTCTCTCGTCACCGCCAACCCGGCGTCGGTCGCGCTGACGTTCCTGAACGCCGGCTACGGTTTGGACATCGAACTGACCGCGATGCAGGAAGAAGGCCGCGGCGAAGTGATCTCCAATCCGCGCGTGGTGACCAGCAATCAACGCGAAGCGGTCATCAAGCAGGGTCGCGAAGTGGGCTATATCACGACGCAGGCGACCGGCGGACAAATCACGCAGACGGTCAACTTCAAAGAAATCGTGTTGGAGCTGAAGGTCACGCCGACCATCACCAACGATGGCCGCGTGTTCATGTCGATGAACGTCAAGAAGGACGAACTGGAGCAGTTCGTGCAGACGGTGAACGGTTCGGTGCCGCTGATCGCCAAACGCGAAGTGAACACCGCCGTGCTGGTGGACGACGGCAATACCGTCGTGATCGGCGGCGTGTACGAATTCAAGAGCACCAGCGACGTCGCCAAAGTGCCGTTCCTGGCCGACGTGCCGTTCCTGGGCAACCTCTTCAAGAAGAAGGGCCGCTCGAAGAACAAGGCGGAGTTGTTGATCTTCGTGACGCCCAAGGTGATTCCGGTCGCGCAGCGCATCTGATCCGCGCGTCCAGACCGCAGACGAACGACGGCGGGGGCTTCGGCCCCCGCTTTTTTTGTGCGGTTGGTGCCCGGGCATATGCCACCCGGCCTCGCGCCCGACGAGCGCGCGGTCGAGGCGACCGGGACGGACTTATTGCGGAAAGCCGATCCAGTCGAAGTGAACATTTCCCCCGCGCATGCGTCAAACTTCGGGACCGGCCCTTCCGCCACAGATCAGGATCGCACCTCGTCGATGGATACCCCTCAAACCCGCACGCCGAGCCGGCTGCATACCGCATTCGCCGATTTGCGCGATAGCCTGTCGGCCGAGATCGTCGGCCAATCCGCGCTGATCGAACGCTTGTTGATCGCATTGTTGGCCGATGGACATCTGCTGGTGGAAGGCGCGCCCGGTTTGGCGAAGACCACGGCGATCCGCGCGCTGTCGGCACGGTTGGAGGCGGATTTCGCGCGCGTGCAGTTCACGCCCGACTTGCTGCCCGCCGACCTCACCGGCACCGAGGTTTGGCGGCCGCAGGACGGTCAGTTCGAATTCCAGCCCGGGCCGATTTTTCATCAGCTGTTGCTGGCCGACGAAATCAACCGCGCGCCGGCCAAAGTGCAATCGGCCTTGCTCGAAGCCATGGGCGAGCGGCAGGTGACGGTCGGCCGCCGCACCTATCCGCTGTCGCGTTTGTTTCTGGTGATGGCGACGCAAAACCCGATCGAACAGGAAGGCACGGTCCCGCTGCCGGAGGCGCAGCTTGATCGCTTCCTGATGTACGTGCGCATCGGTTACCCCGAGGCGACGATGGAAGGCGAAATTCTTCGCCTCGCCCGCGAACGCGCGCGCGAAGCCAATGCCGAAGGCGCGACCGGCGAAGCGTCGCGGGCGCCCGCGGTGACGAAGATCACGCCGGCCGATGTGTTCGCGGCGCGTTCGGCGGTGCTGGATTTGCACATGTCGCCCGCGCTGGAGCGCTATTTGATCGAATTGGTGCTGGTGTCGCGCAATGCCGCGCGTTACGACCAAGCGCTGGCCCGACGCATCGGCTGGGGCGCCAGCCCGCGCGGTTCGATCGCGTTGGAGCGTTGCGCCCGCGCCCGCGCCTGGCTGGCCGGCCGCGATTTCGTCACCCCCGAAGACGTGCGCGATGTCGCGCTCGACGTGCTGCGCCATCGCGTGCTGCCCAGCTACGAGGCCGTCGCCGAAGGTTGGGACGGCGAGCGCTTGGTGCAGGCCTTGATCGAAAAAGTGCCGTTGCCGTAAGCGCATCCAAACGCGGCGCGATCCGCGCTTCGGCGCCGAAGTTCCCACAACCGCGACGACGCACTCGATCCCCCGAACATCGGAACGTATGGATTCCACGACCACCGCCAACGGCATCGCCCCGACGCTCGACGAACTCGTCGCGCTGCGGCGTTCGGTGCTCGGTCGCCGTCCGCCGCGACGCGGACGTCATGGCTTGAGCGGTCAGGCGGCCTCGCCGGTGCGCGGTCGCGGAATGGAATACGCCGAATCGCGCGAGTACGCGATCGGCGACGATGCGCGGCATATCGATTGGCGGCTCACCGCGCGTACCGGCAAGCCGCATACCAAATTGTTTCAGGCCGAACGCGAGCGCTTGACGCTGATCGTGGCCGACACCGCGCCGACGCTGTATTTCGGTACGCGCGCGCGCTTCAAATCGGTGCAGGCCGCGCGCGCGGGCGCGGTGGCGTGTTGGGCCGCGGTGCGCGACGGCGACCGTATCGCCGCCTTGCGCGCGAGCGTGCGCGAGCCGCCGCGTACGCCGGTGGCGGGCGTCCGCGGCGCGCTGCGCGTGCTCGACGGCTTGGTGCGCTGGTATACGCAGCCGCCGCAAGACGACGCCGGTTTGGGGATGGCGCTCGATCACGCCGATCGCTTGCTGCGTCCGGGCTCGCGCCTGTTGGTGTTGGCCGACCCGTTGAGCATCGCGGCGGTACCCGAATCGCGTTGGCCCACGCTCGCGCAGCATCGCGAAGTGGTGGTGCTGCTGCTGAGCGATCCGCTCGAGCGCGATCCGCCGCGTCGCGCGTTGCCGTTTTTCTCGGCCGGACATCGACTGGAACTGGACCTCGCCGCCAGTGCGCCGCGTCAGCGCTGGGACCAGACGTTCGTCGCGCCCTTGCGGCATGCGTTGGCGGTACTCGGGCGCAGCGGCATTCGCGTGCAGGTGCTGTCGAGCGAAGCCGATAGCGCGATGTGGTTGCCGTTGTTCGGCCAGACGAGGGCGGCATGAGCGCGCCGAACGATCTGGTGTTGCGCGATATCCACACGCCCGGCGCGCCGAGCTGGTGGCCGCCCGCGCCGGGTTGGTGGTTGGCGCTCGCCGCGGTGCTGGTCATCGTCGCGTTGGCGCTGTGGTGGCGCGCGCGTCGTCGCCGCCGTCGCGAAGCGATGTTTCGCGTCTTCGACGAGACCATCGCGGCGGCGGTCGGCGCGCCCGCGCAGATCGCGGCGATGTCGGAACTGTTGCGCCGCGCCTCGCGTCGTCGCGATCCGAAAGCGGATCGCTTGACGGGCGATGCCTGGCTGCGTTTTCTCGACGACAGCGGGCGGCGGACGACGTTCAGCGCCGGCCCCGGTCGCTTGTTGCTCGATGGCGGCTTTCGCCGCGAAGTGCCGACGCAAGAACTGGCCGCGCTGCGCGCGGTCGCGCGCGAACGCTTCGCGCAGTTGATGGGGACACGCGGATGAGCGCGGATGCGGGCGCCATCGGCGGACTCGTTGCGAGCGCGTCGTCGGCCGTTTCGTCGGGCGTGTCTTCGATCGCGTCGTTCTTCGGTCTCGCGGGTTTCGCGTGGCCGTGGTGGTGGCTGTGTCTGCCGTTGCCGCTGCTGGTGCGCTGGTTATTGCCGGCGGTCGGCAGTCGCGAGACCGCGCTGCGCGTGCCTTACGGCGCGCGCCTGGAGGGCTTGGCGGTGCGTCGTCCGGCGCCGGTCAAGCATGCCGGTTTCGGGCAGATGTGGCTGTGGTTCGCATGGGCGGCGCTGTGCATCGCGGCGTCGCGGCCGCAGCAAATGGGCGAAGTCGCGCAACCGCCGCAATCCGCACGCGACATGATGATCGCGCTGGACCTTTCCGGCAGCATGCAGCAGGTCGATATGGAACTGCGCGGCCGCGCCGCGGACCGGCTCAGCGTCGCCAAGGCGGTGATCGCGGATTTTCTCGATCGCCGCGGCGGCGATCGCGTCGGCTTGATCGTCTTCGGCGAGCGCGCGTATGCGATGACGCCGCTGACCTACGATCTGGAAACGGTGCGCGAGCAATTGCGCATCACCACGATCGGGTTGGCGGGCAAGGAAACCGCGATCGGCGACGCCATCGCGTTGGGCGCGAAGCGCCTGCGTCAGCAGCCGGCGGAACAACGCGTGCTGATTCTGTTGACCGACGGCGTGAACACCGCCGGCACTTTCGATCCGGTATCGGCCGCGAACCTCGCGCGCGATGTCGGCGTGCGCGTGCACACCATCGCCTTCGGCGGCTACGGCGCGGGTATGTCGGTGTTCGGCTTGCCGATCCGCATGCCCAGCGCCGACAAGATGTTCGACGAGACCACGCTGAAGGAAGTGTCGAGAATCACCGGCGGACGCAGTTACAGCGCGCGCGATGTCGATCAACTTGTCGGCATCTACGCCGAGATCAATCGTTTGGAGCCGGTGAAGCGGCCGGGCGAACGTTTGCGTCCCAAAATCGAGCGCTACCCGTGGCCGTTGGCGGCGGCGCTGCTGTTCGCGGCCATCGCGGCGTTGGTGTCGGCGCGCGGATGGTGGCTCGCGCGGAGGCGACGCTGATGGATTTCGCCGCATGGCAAGACGCTCTGAGTTCCAGCGCGCTCGTCGAAGCGATGCGCACCCTGTCGCGCAGCGGGAGCGAGTTCGCGTTTCTGCGGCCGTTGTGGTTGTTGGGTCTGATCGGATTGCCGCCGTTGCTGTGGTGGTGGTGGCGTCGCGGTCGCGGCCAGGATGTGTGGCGCGACGCGATCGATCCGCATCTGTTGCGGCATTTGCTGCAAACCGAAGGGCGAGCGCAGGACGGCCGCATGCGGCGTTTCGGTCGCGCGTTCGGCGCGTTCGCGCTCGCGATGGGATACGCGGCGATGTTCCTGGCGTTGGCGGGACCGAGCTGGCGGAAATTGCCGCAGCCGTTGTGGGAGGATCGCGCGCCGCTGGTCATCGCATTGGATCTGTCCGAGCGTATTCTCGCCACCGACTTGCCGCCGTCGCGCCTGCAGCGCGCGCGCGCGAAGATCGCGGACATTCTGCGCCGTCGCGGCGGTGGGCAAATGGCCCTGGTGGTGTATGCGGCCGATGCCTTCACCGTGTCGCCGCTGACCGAGGATTCCGCCAACATCGCGCTGTATCTCGATGCCTTGCATCCGAACATCATGCCCGGTCGCGGCAGTCGCACCGATCGCGGCATCGCCGAGTCGGCGTTGTTGTTGCGCCGCGCCGGGTTCCGCAACGGCGAGATACTGGTCATCACCGACATGCTGGACGGCGACGATCGTCGCGCGAAGAACGCCGCGAGCGAGGCCGCGAGCGACGGCTATCGGGTCTCGGTGCTGGGCTTGGCCACCGAAAGCGGTGCGCAACGCATGGTGCGCGGCGTCGCCGAAGCGATCCGGCTCGACGGTTCGGCGCTGGCGTCGTTGGCGTCCGAGGGCAAGGGGCGCTATGCCCCGATCGCGCCCGACGACAGCGATCTGCGCGCCTTGGGCGTGTTGAATGCGCAGCGCATCAACGCGACCGAGGCCGGCGGCAAGCGCGGCGCGATGGCGATCGACGACGGCTATTGGTTGCTGCCGCTGGTGATGCTGGCGGCGGTGTTTTCGTTCCGACGCGGTCTGTTCGCGGTGGCGCTGCTGTGTTGTTTGCCGTGGCAGACGGCCCAGGCCGCGGACGGCAATTTGTGGTTGCGCCGCGATCAGCAGGAGCATCGTGCGATGCGGCAGGCCAGCGAGGCCTTCAAGCGTCGCGATTACGCGACGGCCGAACGCATTTGGCGCGAACTGCCCGGCGTCGAGGCGGATTACAACCGCGGCAACGCATTGGCGCGTCAAGGCCGTTATCCGGAGGCGATCGACGCCTACGACGAAGCCTTGCGCGCCCAGCCGGCGATGGCCGATGCGATCGAGAATCGGCGCGCGGTCGTCGAAGCGATGCGTCGCAAGCCGCCGCAACAGCCAAACGATCCGAAAAACGATCAGAAGAACGACCAGAAGAACGATCAGAAAAACGATCAGAAAAACGATCAGAAGAACGATCAGAAGAATGATCAGAAGAACGATCAGAAGAATGATCAGAAGAATGATCAGAAGAATGATCAGAAGAACGATCAACAACAACAGAACCAGAACGACCCGAAAAACGGCCAAGACCAGAAGCAGAACAATCCCAACGGATCGGATGGCAAGCCGCAGGATCGCCAGGAGCCGCGGCAAGACGGGCGTCCGCAACCGCGTTCGCCCGCGAGCGACAACGCGCAAAAACAAAACGCGCAAGCGCAAAAGCCCGAGCCCGACGGCGACAAGCCCGACGATCCGAAGGCGCAGCGCGATGCCGATGCCGCGCAACGCGAGCGCATGGCGCGCGCGCTCGAAAATCGGCAGAAAGCCGTTCCGTCCGGGCCGGGCGAAAAGGGCCGCAAGGAAACCGCGCAGGAGCAGCAAATCCGCATCTTGAACGAGGCCCGTCTGCGTCGCGTGCCGGACGACCCCGGTGGGTTGTTGCGCGCGAAGTTCGAGCAGGAACAGCGTCGACGGGCGCGCGGGGACGCTCGCCGATGATCGCGCGTACGGTCCGCATTTCGGTATTGCGCGCATTCGCCGCGTTGTGGCTTTGCGTCGCGCTGATGGCGGGGCCGGCGGCCGCGGAGAGTCGCGCTGTTATCGATCGCGACCGTCTTGCGCTCGACGACACATTGACGATGACGGTCCAAGTCGAAGACGAAGCCTTGCTCGACTTGCCGGACTTCAATCAACTCCTCACGAACTTCCGCATCGAGGATATAAAAACCGACCAGCAGCTCATCATGGGGCCCGGTCGGATGGGGCTGCGCATGTCGCTGATTTTGAAGTTGCGGCCGAAGCGCGAGGGGCGCATCGATATTCCGCCGTTCCGCGTCGGCAACCAGATGCTGGGGCCCTTCGTCGTCACCGTGCTGCCGCCGCGCAATCCGCAGCCGGTCGCGCTGCCGCCGCCGGTGCCGTCGGCGCAAAGCAGCGATAGAGGCATGGCGACGCTGCAGACGTCGATCGAGCCCGGCCCTGCGTACGCGCAGCAGGCCGTGGGCTATGTGGTGCGCCTGTACTACGATCAGACGCGGATGATCGACGGAAAGCTCGACCAGGCGACGCCGCCGGGCGCGACGCTGATGCAACTGGGCGACGATGTGGAGTCCAATCTCGTCATCGATAGCCGGCCATACCGATTGGTGGAACGTCGTTTTCTGTTGATTCCCGACCGCCCGGGGCTATTGCGGATACCGTCGCCGGTGTTCGAAGGCCGCGGCGTGGTGTCGATGTTCGACGAGATGTTCGGCAACGCCAGTCGCGGCACGACGAAAATCGCGGGCGAGTCGCGCAGCGTGCAAGTGCGGCCGATCCCCGCGAATGCGCCGCAACCCTGGCTGCCCGCACGCAGCGTGAGCTTGCGGTATCTCGCGGTCGAGCGCTCGCCGCGAGTCGGCGAAGCGGCGAAGGTGATCGTGGAAATGAGCGTCGACGGCGCGAACGCGGTGATGCTGCCGGAACTGAAGCTCGATGCCGTCGGCGCCGCGCAGGTCTTCCCCGAGCCGCCGCAGGTCGACGAGAGTTTCTTCGAGAATCGGCCGCGCGCCACCGTGGCGCGCGAGTTTTCGATCGTGCCCGAGAAAACCGGGAAGCTGCACATCGCCGGCCCGCGCGTGGCCTGGTGGGACGTGAAACAAGGCGTCGCGCGCACCGCGTCGCTGCCCGATTTCATGTGGGACGTCGCGCCGGCCGCGAATGCGACCGGGCAGGCGGCGCAAGTCGGCGGCGCGGCCGGCGAAGCGGCGAAGGGCGAACGTTTCGGGCAAGGTCTTTTCAAGCGCTTCGACCGCGCAACCCTCGGTATCGCCGCGGGGTCGATGCTCGCGCTGATGTGGGCGGCGACTTTGGTGTGGGCTTGGCGGCTTTGGAAAGGGCGTCGTCGCGCGCGTCCGAACGCGTCCTCGGCGGCGCCGGTCGCGCGTGGCTACGATGCCTTCGCTTACAAGCGTTTGCTCGACAACGGCAGTCTCGCCGAGATCGCCGATGCCTTGTGCGCGATGGCCTCGCCGGTCGCGAAAGATCTGGACCGTTTGCGCGTGATGCTCGACGACCCCATGCAGCGCGCCGCGATCGATGCCTTGCAGCGCGCGCGTTGGCGCGACGGCTCGGTCGCGGAAACGCGCGCGCAACTGCGGGCCGCGTTCGCCGATGGGCCGCGTTGGCGTCCGCAACGGCGCGCGACCGCGCCGACGATACTGCCGCCGTTGTATCCCGAGACCTGATCCGGAATTCGACGTAGCGCTCGACGCCGCACCCGGCGGTTCGCGCGCGCGGCCGCATCGCGCTGCTGTATCCTGCGCCGATCCGTCGCAGGAGCCGCCATGAACGTCAACGCCGATTCGCCGTCCGCCGGCACGCCGTCGCCGGATACGCCCGTCAAACGCATGCCGATGCATTGGAAGATCGCCATCGGTTTCGCCGCGGGGCAGGCGCTCGGTCTGTTGGCGTACTACACGGTTGGCCCGGATGCGGAGTGGGTGAAACGCATCGTCCAATACGTCACGACGCCGTTCTCCAAGATCTTCCTGAATTTGATCCTGATGCTGGTGATCCCGCTGCTGTTCTCCGCGTTGGTGGTGGGCGTCGGCGAGATGGGCGACGTACGCGCGCTGGGCAGGATCGGTTGGCGTACGCTCGGCTATACCGTCGCGTTGTCGACGGTGGCGGTGGCGATCGGTTTGTTTCTGGTGAATTGGCTGCAACCCGGCGTCGGCGTGGACAGCGCCGAAGCGTTGCGCTTGATGAGCGAGCAATCCGACAAAGCGCAATCCATCGTCCAGAGCGGCGCGACCCAGGCCAAAGGCATCGATATGCTGGTCGAGATCGTGCCCAGCAACATCGTCAAGGCGGCGGCGGACAACACCATTCTGGCGGTGATGTTCTTCGCGCTGATGTTCGGCATCGGTCTGGGCATGGCCCGCAGCGAAGGCGCGCAGACGCTGCGCCGCGCGATCGAGGGCTTGTTCGAGGTATCCATGATCTTGATCGGTTTCGCGATCAAGCTCGCGCCGTACGCGGTGTTCTGTTTGATGTTCAATCTCGCCTTCGACGGCGGCATCGAGCCGATGAAGCGCTTGGCGCTGTACGTGGTGGTGGTGCTGCTGGCGTTGGCGATCCACTTGTTCGTGGTGTATTCGCTGGCGCTGCGCGTGGTCGCCGGTTGGTCGCCGATGAAATTCTTCTCGGCGGTGCAGGAGGCGATGCTGATGGCGTTCTCCACCGCGTCGAGCAACGCCACGCTGCCCACGTCGCTGCGAGTGGCCGACGAGCGCCTGCATCTGCCGCGCCGCATTTCGCGTTTCGTGTTGACCGTCGGCGCCACCGCCAATCAAAACGGCACCGCCTTGTTCGAAGGCGTGACCGTGCTGTTTTTGGCGCAGTATTTCGGTATCCCGTTGAGCCTGCCGGACCAGGCCGCGGTGATGGCGGTGTGCATCCTGGGCGGTATCGGCACCGCGGGCGTGCCCTCCGGCTCGCTGCCGGTGGTGGCGCTGATCTGCGCGATGGTGGGCGTGCCGGTCGAGGGCCTCGGTTTGATTCTGGGCGTCAATCATTTCCTCGATATGTGCCGCACGACGGTGAATGTCGTGGGCGATTTGGGGATCGCGGCGATGGTGGCCCGCGGCGAGCCCGACACCGAGGACGGGTCCGCCGACGCGCCCGCCGACGGCGATGGCGACGCTCCGGGGACCGCATCCGTCTGACCGCCGTCTCGAAACGTCCGAAACACGGTTGTATCGTCGTGGGCCTGCCGCTAGTCTGGCGTTCGGACTCGATGCGGCTGCCGACAGGCGCCATCGGCCACCCCTACGAACCAGGATGAATGAGGATTTCGCGATGAAAATATTAGGAAGCGTGCTGATCGCCGCCGTCTGCATGGCCGCCGGCCCGGCGCTCGCCGGTAAGAAGGAAGAAGCTCCGCCGCCGGCCGCCGGCAGTTGCGCCGCGAACTTCAAACAGGAAGGCAATTACATCGCCGGCCGTCGCTTCAGCACCTGGGAAGTCGTGTCCGGCGTCAGCCCGTCGGCCGCGTACAAGCGCATTTACATGGAAGGCGTGAAGTCCGGTCTGAAAGTGACCAGCAGCGACGAAAAGATGGGCATCATTCAGTTCGAACAGGCCAATGCCGGCAAGTCGTTCACCAGCGACCAGATCGTGAGTCTGCCCACGAGCGTCACCATCGAAGCCGAGGGCAAAGGCTCGAAGATCTCGGTCACCAAGACCACGCCGCCCGCGTATGCGGCCGGCAAGGACGCGCAGATCAAGTCCATGTGCATGATGGTGGACGCCGCGCGCAGCAAATAAGCCACCGCGCCCGGATGGGCGCAGTCGCTCACCCCACGGCCCGCGTCTCGACGCGGGCCGTGTCGTTTCCGGCTGTCCGCGGCGGCGCGCTCGATCCATGGCGGGGCATCGCGAGGCGGCCATTCGCGCCCCGGGCCGGGGGCGGCCCGGGCTCGCGGCGCGATCGGTGTGCATAAGGCCGCCCGGGGATGGGACAATAGGCGGCCTCCGCGCCGTCGGGGGTCGATGTTTGTTCGGACGCTCCGCCGCCCCCTTCCTGGATCCACGATTCTCATGACGACGCCCAGCCGCCGCGATCTCGCCAATGCCGTTCGCTTTCTCGCCATCGACGCGGTGCAGGCCGCCAATTCCGGCCACCCGGGCATGCCGATGGGCATGGCCGACATCGCCGAAGTGCTCTGGAACGACTATCTGCAGCACAACCCGACCAACCCGCATTGGTCCAACCGCGACCGTTTCGTACTCTCCAACGGCCACGGCTCGATGTTGCAGTACGCGCTGCTGCACCTCAGCGGCTACGACCTGCCGATCGAAGAACTGAAGAAATTCCGGCAATTGGGCTCGAAGACGCCCGGCCACCCCGAAAATCACCTCACGCCGGGCGTCGAAACCACGACCGGCCCGTTGGGCCAAGGGCTCGCGAACGCGGTCGGTTTCGCGCTCGCCGAAAAATTGCTGGCGCAGCGCTTCAATCGTGTCGATCACACCCTCGTCGATCATCGCACTTGGGTCTTTCTCGGCGACGGTTGCTTGATGGAAGGCATCTCGCACGAAGCGGCGTCGTTGGCCGGCACCTGGCGGCTCAACAAATTGATCGCGCTGTGGGACGACAACAATATTTCGATCGACGGCCAAGTGCAGGGCTGGTTCACCGACGACACGCCCGCGCGCTTCGAAGCCTACGGCTGGCAGGTGATCCGCAACGTCGACGGCCACGACCCCGACGAAATCAAAACCGCGATCGACACCGCATTGCAGTCGAAAGACCGGCCGGTGTTGATCTGCTGCCGCACCACCATCGGGTTCGGCTCGCCCGCGAAAGCCGGCAAGGAGTCCTCGCACGGCTCACCGCTGGGCAAGGACGAAGTGACGGTCACGCGCGCCGCGCTGGGTTGGGCGCACGACGCCTTCGAGATTCCGCAACCGTTGCGCGAGCGTTGGTCGGCGAAAGACGCCGGGCAGGCGCGCGAAGACCGCTGGAATCTGGTCTTCGAGCGCTATGCGGCGCATTACCCGGAATTGGCCGACGAATTCCTCCGTCGCATGCACGGCCAGTTGCCCGAGGGCTTCGCCGCCGCGGCCGATGCCTACATCGCGAAGCTGCAGGCCGATGGTCCGGTCGTCGCTTCGCGCAAAGCCTCGCAGATGGCGATCGAAACCTTCGCGCCGCTGCTGCCGGAACTGGTCGGCGGTTCGGCCGATTTGGCGCATTCGAATCTGACATTGTGGTCCGGCAGCAAATCGGTCGCGAGCGACGACCCCAACGCCAATTACGTTTACTACGGCGTGCGCGAATTCGCGATGAGCGCCATCGGCAATGGTCTGGCGCTGCACGGCGGCTTCCTGCCCTACGACGCCACCTTCCTGGTGTTCAGCGATTACGCGCGCAATGCGGTGCGCATGAGCGCGCTGATGGAAGCGCAGGTGGTGCACGTCTACACCCACGACTCGATCGGTCTGGGCGAAGACGGCCCGACCCATCAACCGATCGAGCATCTCGCGTCGCTGCGCTACATTCCGAACAACGACGTGTGGCGCCCCTGCGACGCGGTCGAATCGGCGGTGGCGTGGCGCGCGGCGATCGAACGTCGCGACGGTCCCTCGTGTCTGGTGTTCTCGCGCCAGAATCTGCCGCATCAAGCCCGCGATGCGACGCAGGTCGCCGACATCCGCCGCGGCGGCTACGTGCTGAAAGACAGCGTCGGCGCGCCGACGGTCATCCTGATCGCCACCGGCTCCGAAGTCGGGCTGGCGATGGACGCCGCCGCGCGAATCGGCGATGGCGCCCGCGTGGTCTCGATGCCGTCGACCGATGTGTTCGATCGCCAAGACCCCGCGTATCGCGAATCGGTGCTGCCGAACGCCTGCCGCAAGCGCATCGCCGTCGAAGCGGGCGTGCGCGATTTCTGGCGCAAATACGTCGGTCTCGACGGCGCGGTGATCGGCATGAACAGCTACGGCGCCTCCGCGCCGGCCGAACAGCTCTACGCGCATTTCGGCATTACCGTCGATGCGGTGGTGGAGGCGGCGAAGGCGTTCGGCTGAGCCGAGCATCGCGTCGTTGCGACGATGGGAGATCGACGATGAGCGAAGTGCGTATCCAGCCCGCATACAGCGCCGAAATCGACGGCCGCCGGCTCGCGGTGTACGACGGTTTGTTGCCGAACGACGAGTTGCTGAAGCTCTGGTCGGTCCTCAATCGTGCCGGGTTCACGCGTAGCGAGATCGCGCGCCCGGACACCGCCGAACATCGGCACTGGGCGAGCGAGATTCCGGTGACGTCGTTGCCCTCGATGCCGTTTCTGGCGCCGTCGATGGCGGCGGTGCGCGCATACGACCCGGAGCGAACCTATCGGCCGTATCGCAGTTACGTCAACGTCGCGCATTTCGGCGACATGCTGTTCACGCACACCGACTGTCTGCCCGACGCGGGCGAGTTGACCGCGCTGTGGTACGTCTGCGATCGCTGGGATCACGAATGGGGCGGGGAGACGGTGTTCTTCGACGCCCAACACGACATCCGCGCGGCGGTGATTCCAAAGCCCGGACGCTTGGCGATCTTCGACGGCGCCTTGCTGCACGCCGGTCGCCCACCGAACCGCATCTGCTTCGCGCCGCGGTTCACGCTGGCGATCAAGTTGGAACGCGTTGGCGGCTGACCTCGCAAGGATGCGTCGCGATCTTCCCTCGATGCGAACGACAGGCATTCGACGCGGCGTCGTGGCGTTCGTCTGCGCCGTGTGGATGGGCTTGTGCGCCGCGCCGGATGCGCGCGCCGATATACCGTCGTGCGCGCGCTACGACGCGACGCGTGCCGCAGGACCCGACGCAGCGCTGCCGAATGTCGCCATCTGCTTACGGCGCGCCGGTATCGCGACGACCGATGCGAAACCCGTCGATGGCTTGTTCTCGCATGCCGAGCGCGACATCACCGCCGGGCGCTTCGATGAGGCCGAACGCGCATTGCACTGCGCCGATGTCGTGCTCGGCGACACCGAAAACGCGCTGGCGCGCTATCAGTGGGTGCGCCTCCGCGGCATTTTGGACTATCGGCGCGAGCGCATCCCCGAAGCTCTGAGCCGTTTCGAATGCGCGTTGGCGCTGGCGACCGCGCGCGAGGATCGCGCGGCGCGCGCGAAGGATCTCAAGAACGTCGGCAGCGCGCTGCGTCGCCTGGGCGATTTCCGCGGTGCCTTGCTGCATTTGACCGAGAGTTTGGACATCCAGCGCGCGGACGGCGCTCCTCTCGGCTCGGTCCTGAACAATATCGGCGATGTGTACCGCGAACTGGGCGAACCGGAAATCGCCGAGCGCTATTACCGCGATGCCATCGACGACTTCCAACGGCATCGCAATCCGGTCCAGTCCGCGCATGTCCTGGAAACCTTGAGCGGGCTGGCCCTCGATCGCGGCGATATCGTTGAAGCGACCCGGTCGCTGGAGACGGCGCTCGCGGTTGGCCGCAAAGCCGGAGACAAGGCGTATCGATTGCGGATCTATGCGGTGTTGATCCGACTCGCGCTGGCCGAAAGCGACTTGGCCAAGGCGGAGCGCAGGCGTTCCGCGGCGTTGGCGATGGCGGACGAATACGATTTGCCGCTTCCGGCGCCGCTGCAATTGGAAGCGGCGCGCGTGGATCGGTTCGCCGGTCGTTTCGCCGCTGCGCGCGTGCGGCTTCGCACCGCGATCGCGACAGTGCCGGAGGGCGATGTCGATCGCCCGGCGTTGTTGCGCGAGCTGGCCGCCGTTTTGGAAAGCGAAGGCGACGCCGTCGCGGCGATCGAGACCCTGCGACGTGCGCACGATGCCGAGTCGCGCATCGAACGCGCGAAGTACGACCGGCAACTGGCCTGGGCGCGGACGCGCTTCGAGGCGGTCGAACGCGAACATCGCATCGCGGCGTTGGAAGTCGAAAACCGGCTGCGCCGCGCCGAATTGCGGCAGCGTACGTTGTTGTTGTGGTCCATCGTCGCTTCGGTGTTGGCGCTGTCGGGCGGAGGCGCGATCTGGCTGTTGCGGCGGCGTCACCGCGCACGACTGGCCGAAACCGCGCGGCAAGCGCGCTACGAGGAAGAACTCACGCGCTACCGACAGCAGGCCGCGGCCTTGGACGTGGATCGCCGACTATTGAAAGCCTTGTTCGACGATCGCGACGACGCGGTCTGCGTGGTCGATGCCGAGGGCGTGGTATTGACGATCAATCGCGCGGCCTGCGAGGCGCTCGCGGTGGCTGAAGAAGCGGCGGTGGGCGGCCCGTTCGCCGAATGCCTGCGCGCCGACCAACGCGAGGCGTTCCACGACACATTGGAGCGGATGGAAGACGCGGCCGCATCGCCGTTGGCCGCGAATCGCGTGTCGGACGACGCCGCGTTGCGCATGACGCTGTCCGAGTGGGCGCGCGACGGCGGTTTGATTCTGCTCGAGATCGCACCGGGGTCGTCCGAGTTCGACGAAACCGCATCGATCGATCCGAGCGAACCGAGCGAGCCGAGCGAGCCGACCGAACGCGCTGAAGATTCGTCGCAGCACGACTTCCGCCGCGCCTTGGTGGAATTGATGTTGGCGGTCGTCGACGCTTGGGAGCGCCACAGCGGCTCGGGGCGCTTGGAATTGGCGGAAAAAAGTCGAATCTGGCGGGTCACGATCGACGATGGCCGCCTGCGCGCGCGCGCGATGGAGCGTTATCTCAGCTTGTCGAAGTTGCCGAAGAATCCGCGTTGGCGCGATGTCTTGCGCTCGGCGTATTTCGTGCTCGGTCAAGGCGGCGTGGATGCGGCGGCGCGCACGGTCTTGCAGGACAAGATCGATGCGGTCCTGGCGTTTACCCGGCGCAGCGCGTTGGCGTGATCTGGTCTGGTCTTGGTCGATGCGCTCTAGCAGGTTGTTGAAAAACGATCATCCCGATCGTTTTGACTCGCCGCATCCTTGCGGCTCGCCGCTTCGCGGCCGGCGTTGCGGCAACTATTACTCTTGGTGCCGGCTCCTGCCGGCACAGTCAAGTCGCGAGTTCGGACATGCGCCGAACTCGCGACTTGAAAAACGCGCATGAAGCGCGTTTTTCAACAACCTGCTAGTGATCCGCGTCGGGCGGTAGGGTCGGCGGTATCGACGGTGTCGTGGGCGAGCCGATGGGCACGCACACCACGCACGCGCCGCGAAGCGGGCCTGTATCGAAACCATAGCGTTGGTGATGTTCCCGATCGTTGAATTCCGCCGGGCTATGCACGAACGGCACCGATTCCGCGGGTTGCGCGGTACGCAGCGCCGACGAGTTCTTCGATGCCTGACCCTCGGGTTCCGGGGCGCTTTGCGGGGCCGCACAGAATGCCTGGGCCATTTGGTCTGCCCAAAACCAATCGTCGACGATGCCGCAACTGCGCTCGTCGGTGCACTGCACGTCCTCGGGCGGATTGTCGAGAATGGGGTGCGCCGCCCGGTACGTCGAGAGCGCCTTGGGCGTGAACACGAACTCCGCGACGACCGAGGGTGCCGTATTGGGGTCCATGCACCATTGGGCGGGGAGGCTGTCGTGCGCGAACGCGGGCGCGACGAGCGCCGAGCCGAGGAGTATCGAACTCAAGCCGCATGCGAGCGGGGAGGCGAATCTGCGGAGCGAAGCGTGGTGCGGCATGGTCGTTCGGATCTGTCGGGTGTGATCGCCAGTGTAGAGGCCGCGCGTTGTCGAGAGCCATTCTTTTTACGGGTACAAAACGGGTCGCGGATGCGCGCAACCGATTGATTTTCGGTGACCTGCGGCGCCGAACCGAAACAGCCGCGCGCGAGAGGCGGATCGCCGATAGACAGGGCGCCGATCCGTGGATGTGGAGATCGCCCCATTTCGTTCCCGTCGCGTCCCTGTTTCGCACTGTTCCGTGCGGCCGGCGCTCTTTAAGGTCATGGGGTCCAGCAGGTTTTGAAACAGGTTCGCCGACGAGCCCGCCGCGTCGAGGCGGACGGCGCCTCTCGACCGTCCGTTGCGGCGGACGAACGCGTTTGCGCTCCGACGCAGGCGCTACCCAGCAAGGGCCCAGGGACGGGCCAACTTTACCGGGCATTTTTCTCTGCGCGTGACGGCCGTAGGCGACGCGGCCCCGCCACCGCGCCACCGCGCGTCGAATCGTGGTCGGCGATCGGGCCCTCGATCCCCGCCCGGATCGCCTTCCGCCGTCCTCGTTCAGTTTCGCGACGAAGGCCTTGCCCGAACCGATGAACATTTTTGCCGGACGGGCGTCGTCTCGAATCCAGCCGGGCACCGGGGATATCGGCCCAACCCTCGATCGGTGGTAGATCGGGCCGTGATTTTCTCGAAGTGAGGTACGATAGCGGCGAATAAAAAAGCGGCGAGTTTTCATCGCTCGCCCCTATCGACAGGCTTGCGAGGTCGCGTGTGGCTGATTTGAAGGAATTGCAAGAAACGCTACGGTCGGCGATTGCGGATGGCGGTCAACACAAAGTCTTCTTCTACGCCGCGAAAGACAAAGGCGCGGGCCTTCGGCACGGCTTTATCGCGGTGATCGACGGCAAAAGTTGCCAAATCAACTTCGAGCAACTCGATAACGAGCGCGCGCTCAATGAGATCGCGCGCCTCAAGTTCATCAAGGTCCAGAACCTGCCGATGCTCGATCAGAATCCGGCGGTCGGCAGCAATCCGTTGCTCAACGCGGCCTTCGTCTTGAAGCGCATCGACCCGGATCAGCCGCCGGCCGGCGACGCCGGCTCGGTCGACAGCGGCTCGGCCGACGCCGGCTCGGCCTATGCCGGTAGCGGCCGCGGCAACCCGGTTGCGGATGCGATCGCTGCATTGGCGCCTCCCGCGAACGTGATGCTTTCGCACATGCGGTTGAAGGAAGCGGCGACCGCGCTGCTCGAAACCTATTACGGCCATTCCGCGCCGCAAAAAGTCGCCGAGGCGGAAGCCAAATTTCCTCCCGAGACGCGTCCGGTGGAATTCCTGAACGCTTGTCGGCAGTCCGCGGCCGTCTTGGTCGGGATGCCGAAGGCCACCGAAGTTTTCAAAGGGTTGTACGACACCTTAGGCTAACCGGCTGTTGAAAATCAGCCTGCTGACGCAGCCATGGACGGTTGCGACGACGAAGCGAGCGCGTAGGCGTTCGATTCGTCGGGAGCGAGTCCGGACATGTGCCGGGCTCGCGACACGAAAAACGATCTGGATGATCGTTTTTCAACAACGTGCTGGAGCGCCATCGCGCGAGGCTGCGGCAGGTCCGCGGGCGCCGATCGGCGCATCGTTCATTTGTTCGTGAAGGGGGAAAGCTGATGACGGGGTTCCAACGTTTGATCATGGCGATCTGGGTGATCGCGACGCTGTTGGTGGTGGCGTTCGCCATCGCCGATTTCGATACGACGTTCCGACTGTATTACTCGAACGCGCTGCAACTGTTGTCCAGTTTGGGCTGCGGCGCGATTTGTCTGAGCGTGATGGGCGTATTCCCGCCGGGCAGCCCGCTGCGCAACGCATGGCGCTGGATCGGTTTGGGCGTGATCGCCTGGGGCGTCGGCGCGATGATCTTCGCCGGCTATCCGCTGCTGCACGACGGCGAAGACACGCCGTATCCCTATTACGCGGACATCGGCTATCTGCTGACCAGCCCGCTGATCGCGCTCGGCCTGTGGGTGTTCAAACGCGGCGCCGGTTTGGTCGCGCCGCTGTGGGGCAAGATTCTGGCGCTGGCGGTGCTGCTGGTCAGCGGTTACTGGGGCTATTACGCCAATCAGGAAGGCCTGAGCGGGCAGGGCATCGCGATGTTGGTCACGTCGCTGTGCTACATGCTGTTCGATCCGATTCTGTTGGCGATCACCGTGTTGACGGCCTCGTCCTTCACCGGCGGCATCGTCGCGCAGACGTGGTGGAAAGTGGTGGTCGGCGTGATCTTTTACTTTTTCGCCAACCAAGCCTTCACCTACTTGAATCTGATCGATAACTACACCACCGGCCATTGGGCCGACATCGGCTGGATGTTCGGTTTCGGTTCGATCGCGTGGGCCGCGGTGACGGCGCGCAGGATGATGCTCTGACAGCATGATGCTCTGACCGCATGATGTTCTGACCGCGACGATTCGTCATCCGCGCGCGCTTCGCGCGGATGACGGCGGCCGGGGTGCTAGCATGAAACCCATGAGGCAAGCAGGCGCCCGCGACGAGGCGCCGCCTTAGGGGGTGGGGATTGGTTTTATCGCATTGCCGCGGCGCCATCGTCGCGGCGTTGTGCTGCCTCGCGACGAACGCGATCGCCGCACCCTTGCCGCGTTGCGCTGCGATCGACCCCAACGCGCTGCCGGAGACGGCCAGTTGCCAGCGCCGTTTCGCCACTATCGAAGCGCCTGCGCTCTACGAGCAGGCGGACACGCTGATGAAAGCGGGGCATTTCGATGATGCCGCCGATGCCTTGGACTGCGCTTCCGCGCGCATCGCGGTCGGTTCGGATGCGCATGCGCGCTACGAATGGATCCGCCGGCGGGGCGTGCTGTCCTATCGCAAAGAGGATCTGAAAGCGGCGCACACGCATTTCGACTGCGCGTTGAAGGTCGCCGAAAGTCTTCAGGATCGCCCGGCGATCGCCAAGCAATTGAGGAACAAGGGCAGCGTCCTGCGGCGGCTCGGCAAATACAAAAGCGCTCTGGCCGCGCTGGAAGCCAGTCTGAAAATCATGCGCGAGGACGGCGATGCCGCCACCGGCGCCGTGCTCAACAACATCGGCGATGTCTATCGCGAAATCGAAGAGCCGACATCGGCCGAACAGTACTATCGCGACGCCATGGACGCCTATCGGCGACAAGGCGATGTCGTCGAGACCAACCATGTCCTCGATAGCCTCAGTCTGCTGGCGTTGGAGCGCGGCGACACCAAGACCGCGACGCGCCAACTCAACACCGCATTGGAGGCCTATCGGCGAGCGGACAATTGGGAGTATCAGTTGCGGGTCTACACGCTGCTGATCCGTGCCGCGCTCATGGACGGCGATGTCGAACGCGCGAGGCGCTACGGCGCCAACGGCTTCGCCATCGCCGAAACGCACAAATTGCCGATCCACGACGAATTCAGGCTGTATTCGGCCCGCGCCGACCGCATCAGCGGGCGCGTCCAGTCCGCGGAGGTCAGCCTGCTCGAAGCGCTTCAGGGCAAGCCCGAAAACGACGAGAACCATGCCGAGCTGCTGATCGAGTTGGCGAAGACGCTGGAGCAGAGCGGCCGATACAGCGATGCGCTTGCGCGTATGCGCGAAGTCCGCGAATTCGATCTTCGCAATGTGCGCAACAAGAACAACAGCGAACTCGATCGGCTGCTCATCCGTTTCGAAACCGCCGAGCGCGACCGCACCATCGCCCAATTGCGTCAGAGCAAGTTGATACTGTGGTTGATCGTCGCATCGGTGTTGGCCGCGTTGTTCGGCGTGTCGATCCTGTTCCTGCGCCGACAACAACGCACCCGCATCGCCGAAGCGGCGAGCCGCGCGCGTTACGAGGAAATGCTGTTGCGTTACCGGCGCGAGGCCGATGCGTTGAGCAGCGATCGCGACCTGCTGCAGGCCTTGTTGGACAGCCGCAGCGAAGCCTTGTGTCTGCTGGATGCCGATGGCCGCGTACTCGCGGTCAACCGTGCGGCGCGTCCGCTGCTCGGCTCGGAATGCGGGCCTTCGATCGGCGCCCCGCTGTCGGAATCGCTTTCGACGGAAGACGCCGCCGCGCTGGCAGCCGCATTGGAGCGCATGGAAGACGCCTCGACGCAGACGCTGACGTTCGCGGCCGGCGATGGCCGCGGTGCGCTGCGGGTCGAATTATCGCAATGGGAGCAAGGCGACGGGTTGGTGGTGATGTCGCTCGATACGAAGGGAAGCGATGACGCCATCGCAACGGATATCGAGGAGGCGTCTGCGCTATCGCACGCGCCATCGCCGCAGGAAACAGTCGTCGCGCCGACGAGCGTGTCTTCGACCGATGATGTCGATACGCGCGCCGCGTTCCGCCGCTTGTTGGTGGAACTGATGCTGGCGCTGATCGAAGCCTGGGAACGCACGACGGGGACGAATCGCATCGAAATGGCCGAGCGCAGTCGGATTTGGAGCATCAATATCGACGACGGCCGCTTGCGCGCGCGGGCGATGGAGCGCTATCTGAATTTGTCGAAGCTGCCGCAGAACCCGCGTTGGCGCGATGTCCTGCGCACGGCGTATTACGTGATGGGCCAATGCCCGCTCGACCCGCAGGAACGCGAAGAACTGCAACGCCAGGTGGATGCGGTGCTCGCATACACCCGGCGCAATGCGTTGGTTTGATCGCGCGCGGCCGCGCAGCCGATTCAATCGCCTTTCTTGGGCGGTTGCACCTTGACCTGATCTCTGGGAATCGCCGTCGCCGGGCCGATCGATCGGCCACTCGTACAGACATAACAATCGCCGTGCAGCACGAAATCGCCGCCGACCGCGTTTTGGCTGGCGACGGCCTTGTAGGACGTGTGGTGATTGGCCGTGTCGTTGAATGCGGTGTAAGCCGGATCGGCTTTGAAATAGGCCTGTCCATTGCTGCCCGGGAGGCTATTGCAGATCTGACGAGCCAGCAGGGCCGAATAGTGCCACTCGTCGACGATGCCGCACCATGCGTCCGGTCCTTTCTCGTCGATAGGAACGCTGGTGATTGGCCCGTGTTCGCCGCTGTTAGCGACGGACAACCGCGCATTGCGTTGCGGGTTATCGATCACGGCGATCAGGTCCGCCAATGTCGCCCGCTTGTGCTCGGTTTTTGCGATGGCGCTCGCGCCGGGCGGACGGGTGGCGAAGCGATGGACATTTCGGTATGCATTCAACTGGGCGAGGGTGAATTGGAATTCGCCCACGACGACCCGCTTCGCGCCCCGGGCCTTGCATGTGGCGGGTTCGGCCGGGTCGTCCGCCAAGGCGGGCGCGGCGACGCCAAGCATCAGTGCGAGGCTGAGCAGGCAGCGTAAAGAGTTGAACATGAGCGACTCCCCTGTGGTTTGAGAGCGGCCAGTCTAGGCGGTGCCGTCCGCCGGTCGCCAGCGCTTTGCCGGGAATATCGCGGGAATGATGCGACGTAAGTCGTTGATGCGACGAGAAGTCGCTTATCGCGCGGGCATCGTCTTCGCGCGAATCGCTCCGCTCAAGCGATCGAATCGCGCTTGGGAACCTCTGAACAATTCAGAGGTTCCGCGCGCCATGGATGGTGCGCTCGCGGATCAATCACCCAAGTGATTGATCCGGCGGGAGCGGACTCAGGCTTGGCCTGAGTCCGTGACGTCTGAATCACGCCAGGATGGCGTGATTCAGACCTCTCCTCGGGCGCCGCGTTTTGCCGTCGGCGGATCGAATCGTGCCGTGCGTTTACCCGATCATTCCCGACTCGATCCTTACCCTCCGACATACCGACGAATAGGGTGCTGCCACCGGATCGCGCCGCCTCCGAGACACACGGTCTCGCCAGCGTCCTCTCGCGATCCGGCTCACCCATACGCCGCAACCGCGGCAACGTCAGGAGAAGTCGTGATGACCACGCAGTCCCGTTCGATCGTCCCCGCCATCCCCACCATGCCTGTCCGTCGCGCCGCACTCGCGGCCGTGCTCGGTCTGTTCGCGGGGCTCGCCATGACCGCCGCGCCGCAGGTGCAGGCACAGGAAGCAGCGCAGGCACCGCCGCGTGCCGCCGGCGTGCGGCCTTTGCCGGATCAGAAGATCCCGACGCTGGGCTGCTGCCGTTGTCTTGGCGACAAGAACACACTGGACCTCAGCACCATTCCCGGCAACCCCTGGAAGGTCAACGGCGTGCCCGCGGCGTTCGTCACCCCGAAGAACGCGGCTTGGAGCAACGATACCGGCGGCGCCAAGTGGATCGGCCCCAACGCCGCAGGCTCCGGCGGGAACAACACCACCTACCTTTACACGCTGCAGTTCAAAGTCGAAAAATGCACGATCCCGCAAACCATCGTGTTCAAAGGAAATTCGGCGGCCGCCGATAACTACATCAAAGTGTCGCTGACCGGCCCCACCAGCGGCGGTCCGGTGCAATGCAACGTCCCGGGCGGTTACTGCTTCACCGCCGCCAATCAGCTCAACAACTTCGCGGCTTGGCCGGTCGTGCCGGGCCTGTACACCTTGAACGTCGAGGTCAACAACATCAGCGGCCCGACTGGCATGTTCATCAACGCCTCGGTCGAGGGGCAATGCACGAAAGAGCCGGCCAAGCCGGAGAAGGGCCGGGACATCTGATTCGTTCGGCGATTCGCTCGCCGGTCAGAACGGGCGCTCTCCATGCGAGCGCGCCCGTTTCGTTTGCGGCCTCGATCCTTCGAAGCGCTACGCAAACCTGTTCGTTCACGTCAAAGCCCCATGCCCGAATAGGGGCGGAATCCGGAACGAAACTTCCGCAGAAAATCATCAGAAAAGGGGAGCAACATGCCTCAGATATGCAACGTCGTGACGACTTGGGCTACTGAAAATATATCGGAACCCGTGGAGAATTGGATATCGCAGCAGCAAACGCAATGCTCGAAATGGCCATGGCCTTTGAATTGGATTTGCAAGGCGGTGATGGTGTTGGTGAAGGTGATCGTTTGGATCACGAAGACGGTGACGACCATCGTCTCGACCGTCGTCTGTACCGTGGTGACATTGGTCGTCGGCATCGTTTTTTGGGTCTTCGCGCACATCATCGATTCTTTCTGCCACACGTGCAGCGCTGTAGCTTGGGTCCATTTTTGGTTTTTGACGCTGGGCAAAATCAAGTACAAGTCCAAGGCACCCTCGCCGAAAAACCCCGACCAGTTCGACTACGTCTTCGATTGCGGCTGCAAAAAAAACGGTGGGCCGGAAATCACGGTCACAGCCATCAACGACAATGATGCCGCCGCCAAGGCAAAAGAGCTTTGCGGGAAGTCGTGTTGAGAAGTCGAGCCCGCCGTTCGACGCAGGCGGGTCGATTCATGCGGCAGCGTCCCGCAGCGCCAAGGCGATCAACTTCGCATAGAGCCTATCGCCGAGGCTCGACGGCGATGCGTAACCCATCCGTCGCAGCGCCTCGGCGTCCGCGGCGGATGGCGCGCCGGAAGCCGTGATCGCGCGCAGGATCGTCTTCAATTTCGTCGCGCGCGTCGCGGTGTTCGCCTTCAACCAGCCCAGCGCTTTGACGAGGCGTTGCTCGACCGGCGTGAAATCGCTGCCCAGTGGGTAATCGGGCAGCGTGCCGTCGGTGCGGAACGGGGCCAGCGCGTCGCGCAGGCGCTCGGGGCGGTTGCGGTCGTCGAGCCGCATCAGCACGGGCGATGCGTACAATTTCCCGCGCAGATTCGCTTCGCTGAGCAAGGCATGGCGAAAGCGCGCATCCGCGATGCCGGCCATGCGCATGACGCAATCCTCATCGCAGGCGCCGTGCAGATCGGCGATGCCGTATTCGCTGACGTAGAGATCGCGCAGGTGACGCGGGATGGTGGTGTGTCCGTAGTTCCACAGGATGCTGGACACCGCGGGGTGCCCCGGTTCTTCGCGCACCGAGCGCAGCATCAGCACCGAGCGCGCCTTCGGTAGCGCATGCGCCATCGCCACGAAGTTGTATTGGCCGCCCACGCCCGAGACCACGCGGCCGTCGGCCAATCCGTCCGACACCGCCGCGCCCAGCGCGGTGGCCATCATGCAGGTGTTGAAGAAGCGCGCGTCGCGACGCTGCGCTTTCTCCAGCATTTCGCGCCCGCCGTAAAGTTCGTTGACTTCGCTCACCCGACGCATGCCGATGGCGCGTTGTCCGGCGTCGTCGAGGCCGCGCAGCCAGTCGTAGAACTCGTGCGAGCCCAGAAAGAATGCGCCGTGCAGGAATTCGCCTTCGCGTTCGACGCGCGCGCGGTCTTCGTCGCTGGCGCTGCCGTCGCCGATGCGCCGCATCAAGGCTTCGTCGTCGACGATCTTTCGCCTCAGCACGCCGGATTGCACCAGTTTGCGGAAGCCTTCGTTGATCATCTCGCTGCAGCCGTACAGACCGATCGCGAACGGATCCAGGCCACCGCTGGCGATCACCGCCGGATGGCGTTCGATCTCAGGATCGAGCGCGCGCAGCACGCGGCGATACGCGGCGTTGTCGGTATGACGCAATACGAGGGCATGGCACAACGCATCGGCCAACGCGCCGATGCCGATCTGCAGCGTGCCGCCGTCGCGCACCAGGGCGCTGGCGTAGAAACCGATCGCGTATTCGGCGTCGGCGACGGGATGCCGCGGCAGCGCGAATAATTTCGGATACGGCCCGGGCGGCGCGACGACGATGTCGAAGAAATTCGCGTCCACCGCGGCACCGTTCTCGATCCACGGCAGTTCCGGATCGATTTCCGCCACCAGCAGCGGTCGCGCGCAACCCAGCGCGACCACCGCGTCGATCGCATCGAAGGTCAGGTCGGTATTCGACGACAACGACAACCGCGAACCGTCGGCGTTGGCGGCGACTTTCTGCACGATGCAATTGATGCCGCGCTCGGCGACGACGCGCGCGACATGGGTGTAGTTCAAGCTGTTGTAATGCCGCTGCGCTTCGCGAGACCCCAAAAGCGCACCGGATTGTATGTAGAACTCTTCGACTGTGATGTGCGCGGGCAGCGCATCGCGCTTTTGCGCCTGCACGTAAGCCAAACGCGGGAAGTCGTCGCCGAAATGCCGCGACAGGAACGGCGCGAGAAAACGCTTCTGCAGATCGCCGCTGGGCGTGGGCGGGTCGAGCGACAGCGCGGTGTACAGATGCACCGGGTGCGACGCATCGCGTTCGACCCGCGCGTACAGCGCATTGAGCAAACGATGCGGTTTGCCGATGCCCAGCGGCGCGGCGATGCGCAGCGGGCCGTCGATGCGGGCGAGCAGGGTCTCGACGGCGGTGTCCAGAGCGTCGAGGCGGAGCGGGGCGGGGCGGCGGTCGTCGGTCATCCCCGCATCTTCGCGCAATCCGGGCGCGAAAATCTGCGCAGGCTCAACTTCGCCGCCGCCCCACCCGTCAGCCGTCGACGGGGCTCAGCGACAGGCGTTGAAATACACCGTCACTTCGTCCCGGCCCACATCGATGCCCAATTCTTCGACGATCAGCGCCAACAGATTGCTGAGCGAGATCGGCGCGGAACGTTCGATATCGCCGATGTCCACCAATGCCGTGGACTCGCCGACCTTCAGCGCGCCGGAGACGTAGCGCACATCGTTCAACGACCACAAAGCGTAATCGGTGAGCGGGGAGTCCGAGAAATACGTATTTTTCACCCGCTTATCCGCGGCGGCGACATCGCCGGCGCACAATTCCCTGTAGATATCTTCGGAAATGCCGTAGGGCAATTCTTGCCCCGAACTGACGAAGAATTTGAATGTCCAGCCTTCCGCGATCGGAAAGGTGCGGTCGTGGCTCGGCGGTTCGGCGTGGGCGGAAATCTGCAAGACGTAGCTCGCCATACGGTTCTCCTGTGTGGGCGGCGCGCGGACTGTCCTTGCGCCTTTCGGAAAGAACGCATCGAGGGGAGGCCTGTGAGCATGGTTTCGAGCAGCATGGTTCCGAGCAGCATGGTTTCGAGCGGCCAAGAGGCGATAAGCCCGTCGCCGCCCCGCCGACGAACGGCGTTGACAGCATTGATTACGCGTGTAATCTAATTTCAATTACAAACGTAAACGAGGCCCGCAGCCATGGCGATTCCGATCAGCGAAGCCGAATCGATGGTGATGGACGTGCTGTGGCAGCGCAGCCCGCTCAGCGCCGAAGAGGTCGTCGCGGCCTTGGCGCCGCATCAGGACTGGCAGGAAGCCACGATCAAGACGCTGCTCAATCGGCTGCTCAACAAAGGCGCGATCGAGGCGAGCAAGGACGGCCGGCGTTATCTGTATTCGCCGGTGCTGCGCCGCGAGGCCTGGGTGCTGGACGAAAGCGAAAGTCTGCTGTCGCGGCTGTTCGACGGCCGCGTGGCGCCCTTGGTCGCGCACTTCAGCCAGCATCGGAAATTGCGCGCGGACGACATCGCCGAACTGCGGCGTCTACTGGAGACCTTGAGCGATGAATCTCGCAGCGAATGACGTGCTCGAAGTGCTCGGCGAGGCCGCGCTCGCGCTGACGTTCGCGATCGCGGTCGCCTGGGCGATTCGCCGGCCCTTGCGTCGCTACTGCGGCGCGGGCGTCGCCTACGCCGCGTGGGGTTTGCTGCCGGCGGCGTTGTTGGCCTTGGCGCTGCCGGCGCCGACGGTCGAGTACGTGCCGCCGCCGCTGGCGATGCCGCTCGACGCTCCGCTCGCGACATCGGTCGCGCTGCCGGCGCCGGATCGCGCCGTGTGGTGGTTCGCGCTGTGGGCGCTGGGCGCGCTCGCGATGACGGCGTATCAATGGTGGCTGCAGCGGCGATTCGTCGCATCGCTCGGCGATTTGAACGGCGTGACGCCGGGCGTTTGGCGCGCGCAGGGCCGCAGCGGGTTGCCGGCGCTGATCGGTCTGCTGCGCCCGCGCATCGTGTTGCCGGCGGATTTCGAGACGCGTTACGGCGCCGAGGAGCGCGCATTGATGCTGGCGCACGAGCGCGCGCATCTGCGCCACGGCGACCCCTGGGCGAATTTCGCCGCGATGGTTTTCCGCATCGTGTTCTGGTTCCACCCGCTGGTGCATCTGGCCGCATCGCGCTTTCGCGCCGATCAAGAACTCGCTTGCGATCAACGCGTGATCGCGAGCGCGCCGCATGCTCGCCGCGCATACGGCGAAGCCATGCTCAAAACCCTCGTGGCTGCGCAGCCGGTACCACTGGGCTGTCATTGGGGTCTCACCCATCCGTTGAAGGAGAGACTCATGCAACTGCATTCATCCCCGCCGCGCCGGTTCGCGCGCGCTGCGGGCGTCGCGATCGCCTGCCTCGCGATCGCCGGTACCGCGTTCGCGGTGTGGTCCGCGCAAACGCCGACGCGGGTGGCGCAAGCGTCCGCCTCCGCGGCCTCCGCGCCGCAGGCCGCTGCGCGCGCGCAGCCCATCGTCGGCGATTACGTCGCCGAGATTCGGACCCGCATCGACGACGGCGAAACCGAAGCCTTCGCGCTCGGCGCCGCGTACGGCGAACCCATCGCTTTTTCTCAGCAGACCGAAGACGGCAGACTCGATGTCGAAGCTCGAATCCGCGACGCGGGCCAAGCGCGTTACGACATCGTCGCGACGATCGAACGCGATGGCCGCGTCGTCGCACGGCCGCATCTCATCGTCGAACGCGGCAAGGCAGCCGCGGTCCGCGTCGGCGACCAAACCGACGGCGGAACCTTCAAGGGCGTGGCATTGGAGATGACCGTGACGCCCGCGGTTGCGAAGGGCGTCGCGCAGGCTGTCGCACCGCTCCGAGCTCCCGCCGATCGAGAGCCGCTCGCCGCGCTCCGAGCGCCGCCTCCGCCGCCCGCGCCCGCCAATCTGCCTGCTCTGCCGGCACCGCCCGCCCCGCCCGCGCCTGTCTCGCCGATGCATGGGATCGCGCCGCCCGCGCCGCCTGCGCCGCCGGCACCGCTGCCCCCCCCCGAAGCGCCAGAACCGCCCGCGCCACCCGCACAGGCGTCCGCGAATGCCGAGACCGCTGCGGCGGCACGTCGACAGGCTCAAACGGCCAAGCAGCACGCCGAAGCGGCGCGTCAACAAGCCCTCGCGGCGAAACAGCAGGCCCAAGCGGGTCAACAGGAAGCGCAGGCGGCGAAATCCCAAGCCGAAGCGGCGCGTCAACAAGCCGTCGCAGCGAAACAGCAGGCCCAAGCCGGCCAACAGGAAGGGCAAGCGGCGAAATCGCAAGCCGAAGCGGCGCGTCAACAA
>JADZBF010000333.1 GCA_020852215.1 Lysobacter sp.
AGCGTGCGGACATGGAACGGAATTCGCCCCCGGTTTCGCCGACCGGGAAGCGGATTATGGCACCACCCGCCAGCGACGCGTAGAGCGGAGCGAAGCTCCGCTGTCAGGTCTTCGGAGGGATGTTTAGCGGAGCTTTGCTCCGCTCTACGCGTGGAGAATCAAGGGGTTGCGGGATTCGTGGCGAGGGCGGCGTCCATGACGGACCGGATGAACGGCGCTTTCGCGTCGGTGTAGGCCGCTTTGTCGTCGGCATGGCGCTGGGCGAGTTCGGTTTTCAGCGCCGCGTAGCGGTCGCGTAGGGCCGGGTCGATGCATAGGGCGTCACGGACAGCGAGATGTTCGCGCCAGATCGGCGAACCGAGGACCACGCCGTGCAGATGCACGCGGAGGCGTTCGCCCTCTTCCGCGCGGACGAAATAGCGGCGCATCGGCAGCTCGCGTTCGTATTTCGCGACGTAGCCATAGCCAAGCGCGCCCAGCGCCGCGATCTTCGCTTCGATTCGCGCGAGGCTGGCCGCGCCCAACAGCACGTCGATCACCGGCTTCGCGCACCGACCGGGTACGGCAGTGCTGCCGATGTGCTGGAGATTCACCGGCTCGTCGTCGACGGCCGCGTCATCGAAAACGCCGAGCACTTCGGCGCGGATGCGCTCGAAATTCTGCGGCCAATTGTCGGAATAGGGCGATAGAACGACGGCTGACATGGCGGCTCGGGGCGGGTCGTGCGTTGCGCGCGGTTCGCGCGACGCGCCTTACAGCACCGTCGGCGGTTCGCCGCCGACGATCACCACATCCGCGGGACGACGCGCGAACAGACCGACGCTGACCACGCCGGGAATCTGATTCAACTCGCGCTCCACCGTCACCGGATCGACGATCGACAAGTTATGGATGTCCAGAATCCAATTGCCGTTGTCGGTGACCACACCATCGCGCCACACCGGCTGGCCGCCGGTCATGCGCAGGATTTCGCGCGCGACCAGACTGCGCGCCATCGGAATCACTTCGACCGGCAGCGGGAATTTGCCCAGGATCGGCACGCGTTTGCTGGGGTCGACGATGCACACGAAGACTTTGCTGGCCTCGGCGATGATTTTCTCGCGCGTGAGCGCCGCGCCGCCGCCTTTGATCAAACGCTTGTGCGGGTCGCATTCGTCGGCGCCGTCCACGTACAGCGCCAGCGTGCCGGCGTTGTTGAGATCGAGCACCTCGATGCCGTGCGCGCGCAGCCGTGCGGTGCTTTGCTCGGAACTCGATACGGCGCCTTGAATGCGGTCGCGAAACTGGGCGAGGCCGTCGATGAAATAGGCGACGGTGGACCCGGTGCCGACGCCGACGATCATGCCGTCTTCGACGTACTGCAGGGCTTTTTCGGCGGCGCGCTTTTTCGCTTCGGACATGGCGGTGATCGGAAATGGAGGGAGGGCGGGGTGAGCGGCGTGAGAATGTCTTGTGGGAGCGGCGTGAGCCGCGACCGAACGTATGGCGGCGCGGCCGTCGCGGCTTACGCCGCTCCCACAGGGGCGCTGTCGAGCGGCGTCATTTCATCGATAGCAAGACCTTCCACTGCGCCGCTGTCACCGGCAGCACCGAGAGGCGATTGCCTTTGCGGATCAGCGCGAAGTCTTCGCCCAACGCATCGGCTTGCGCGCGAATCGCATCGAGCGTGATCGCGCGTTCGAGCGTGCGCACGTAGCGCACGTCGACCAGATCCCAGCGCGGTTCTTCGCGTTTGGATTTCTCGTCGAAGTATTTGGACTTGCGCTCGAACTGGGTCGGGTCCGGATAAGCCGCGGAGGCGACCTCGGCGATGCCGTACACGCCCGGCACGTCGGCGTTGGAGTGGTAGAACAACACCCCGTCGCCGATCTTCATGCTGCGCATGAAATTGCGCGCCTGGTAATTGCGTACGCCCGTCCACGGCTCGACGCCGACGCGGGCCAGATCGTCGATGGAGAAATCCTCGGGTTCGGACTTCATCAGCCAATAGCGTTTGCTCGTGCGTGTGCTCATGGGACGCTTGCGGAGGAGAGGTGGGTGTCGGTGTCGGTGCAGATCGCGTCGAGCGCGACGTCCCAGGGCTCCGGCGACAGCGCGTCGATGCGCTGCGCGGCGAAACCGGCGCCGACCAACCAAGGCGGGGCGGCAGGGCGTTCGCGCCGGAAGGCGAGGCTGCGATCGTACCAGCCGCCGCCCATGCCCAGGCGGTGGCCGTGCGGGTCGAAACCGACCAGCGGCAGCACGATCATCGTCATCGCCTCCGCGGGCCGCGCATCGCGCAGATCGGCGGGTTCGGGAATGCCGTAGCGATTCGCCACCAGCGGCTCGCCCGCGCGCCAGGGCGCGAAGCGCAGCGTGTTGTCGTCGCTCAAGACCGGCAGGCAATACGTGAGGCCGGCGGGCAGGCGCAGTTGCCAGACATGCAGCGCGATTTCGCCGTCCATCGCCCAGTAGCCGGCGACATGGCCGTGGGTCGGCGCGAACGGCAGCGCGAGCAAGCGCTGCGCCAAGGCGGCGGCGGCGGCGATGCGTTGCGCGGCGGGGATGGCGTGGCGGCGTTCGCGCAGTTCGGTGCGCAAACGCTGGCGGACGGTGGCGCGGTCGTCGTTCATGGATCGATGTTCGTCGTCGGCCGTTGCGTGGCGTGTCGTGCTCGTTGCGGTCTTCGCGGCACAAAAAAACCGCACGTGCGGTGCGGGTGTCGTTGCGCGTCGCGATGCGCGCGGAAAAGAAAATGCATCCTCCGCCATGACGATGCTCGCGAAACGACCTTGAACCCGGGGTTCAAGTGGAAACGCTTGTCGCCCATCGGGCTTTCCGCTGCATGGCGGACTTGCGCGCCCGGGCGCCGTTGCGTCTCCGCGGTCGTCATTAAGGGACAAGGCGAATGTTTGCGCGCGCTGTCGATCACGGCAGAGGATGCGCGATCAGTATAGGCGCGCGCGTCGAGAGCGCAAGCCCGCCGGTCGGTGCGATGCGCGGAGCGTGATGGATGGCCGATCTTGCGCGGATTCATCGTCGTCGTCGCGAACGGCGAGACGACGATGTCGGTCGCTTGTTGCGAAGAATGCGTCGACGATTCGGCGTTTTTTGGGCGGTTATCGCGGAGGTAATCGCGGAGGTTATCGCGGCGTTTGTCGCTGCGATGCCGCGCGAGTATCGCGAAAATCGGGAGTGATGCCACACAAACTACCGCGATAGCCGCACACCTCGCGCGGGCGAGCGTTCAGTCCGCGCCGAGCAAGTCCAACTTGCGGTTCAGTTCGCGCAACGCGTGCGAGATCTCGTGATCGCGCGCTTCGTGTTCTTGGCGCAGTTGGTGCAGATCGTGCGCGAGATTCAGCGCGGCGAGCACCGCGACGCGATCGACCGAGGCCATGCGGTTGGCGTTGCGGATTTCGCGCATCTTCGCGTCGAGCATGCGCGCGGCGGCGATCAGTTCGTCGCGTTCATCCGCGGCGACGCCGATGGTGTATTCGCGATCGAGAATGCGGATGTTGACCGCTTCGCTGCTCACGTGTGCTGCTCCAACGACTTCAGGCGCGCGATCATCGCTTCCACCCGCGCCCGCGCCTGTTCGTTTTTGGCGAGCAGTTGCGAACGGTCGTTGGCGAGTTGTTCCTGTTGTTGACGCAGCGTGCGGTTCTCCTCGCCCATGCGCCGGTTGCGCTGCACCAGCGCGTCGATGCGGGCGTCGAGGGCACGCAACTGGGCGATCACATCGGAGGCGGAGAGGTCCATGCAGGCACGATAGGCAGGCGGCCGGCGGGGGTCAAGCGCCGGGCGGGTTGGGCGGGAGGGCGGTCTGCGGCATGCTCGCTGCGGCGGTCGGCGCCCAATTGCGAATGAATTCAAGGCAATGCGGGGCTTCGATCGGCCGCGACAGCCAGTGGCCCTGGATTTCGTCGCAGCGGTAATGGCCGAGGAACCGCACCTGGCTCTCGCTTTCCACGCCCTCGGCCACCACGTTCAGGCCCAGCGAATGGGCCATGGTGATGACGGTGGTGGTGATCGAAGCGTCGTCGGGGTTCTGGCTCAGGTCGTTGATGAAGGCCTTGTCGATCTTCAGCGTGGTGATCGGCAAACGCTTGAGGTAGGCCAGCGAGGAATAGCCGGTACCGAAATCGTCGATCGCCAGACATACGCCCATTTCGCGGATCGCGGCCAGCTTGGCCGCCGTCTGTTCGGCGTTGGCCATCAGCACGCTTTCGGTCAACTCCAATTCCAGACAAGTCGGTGGGATTCCGGTGTCCGCCAGAACGCGGCGCACGACATCGATGAAATCGCCGCGCAGCAGTTGCAGCACCGAGACGTTCACCGCCATCGTCAGTTCCGTCAGCCCCAGCCGGTGCCAATGCTGCAGGGTGACGCAGGCTTCGCGCAGGACCCACTCGCCGATCTCCAGGATCAATCCGCTTTCTTCCGCCAGCGGAATGAATTGGACCGGCGGGATCTCGCCGTATTCCTCGCTGTTCCAACGCAGCAGCGCCTCGACGCCGACGATGCGTTGCCGGGCCAGCGCCAGCCGCGGTTGGTAGACCAGATGCAGTTCGCCGCGCTCGAGCACTTTATGCAGCGCGCTGGAGATCTGCGCGCGGCGCCGGTTCGCGATCTCCATGCTGTCGTCGTAGCGCACGAAGGTGCGACGGCCGGCGGCTTTGGCCTGATACATCGCGGTGTCGGCCTGCTTCAGCAATTCGGTCGGCACTTGGCCGTGATCCGGGTAGAGGCTGATACCGATCGACGGCGAGATCACCACTTCCTGGCGATCGTCGAGCACCAGCGGCGCCTCGAAGGCCATGATCACTTCGCGCGCGATGCGATCGGCGTCGGACGGATCGTTCAGGGTTTCCAGAACGACGGTGAACTCGTCGCCGCCCAGACGGGCGACGGTCTGGTGTTCGCCCACGGTGTCCTGCAACCGCATCGCCGCCGCGCGCAGGATGCGATCGCCGGCGGTGTGGCCCAGCGAGTCGTTGATGTCCTTGAAACGATCCAGATCGAGAAACAGCACCGCGATCCGGTGGTTCTGCCGACGCGCACGCACGATGGCGCGCGAGAGCCGCTCCGACAGCAAGGCCCGGTTCGGCAGATTGGTGAGCGTGTCGAAATTGGCCAGATAGCGCAGTTCCTGCTCGGCGCGCTTCTGCAAGGTGATGTCGTTGATCACCGCGACATAGACGGGCGGTTCGCCGTGGGCGACCTGCGCGGCGACGCACTGGATCGAGCACAGGAATTCCTGGCCGTTCTTGCGGCGCTCCCACATTTCGCCGGCCCAGTGGCCATCGGCGATCAATTTGTGACGCATGCGCAGGTAGAACGTGGGCTCGTGCTGACTGCTGTCGAGGATGCTGGCGTTCAGGCCCAGCACTTCGGCTTCGGTATAGCCGGTCGTCCGCGTGAAAGCGGGGTTCACCGAGACGAAGTTGAAGTCCCTGTCGAAGACCGACACCGACTCGTTCATGCTGCGCAGCACGGCGATGGCGATGCGGCGTTCGCGCTCGGCCTGGCGCACGTTGGTGATGTTGCGCGAGGTGCCGGAGACCCGGGTCGCGCGGCCTCTGTCGTCGCGCTCGACCACGCGTCCGCGTGCGCGTACCCAGATCCACTGCTTGTCGGTGGGGGACAGAACGCGGTGTTCGGAGAGGTAAAGCTCGGTTTCGCCGCGCAGATGCTGGCGCAGCTTCTGTTCGACCTGCGGCATGTCGTCGGGATGGATTTCGTGGCGGGTCTCGGTGAGCCGCGCGACGCGCAGTTCCAGCCCGGCGTTGGGAGTGTCCACCCACATCCGGTTCAGCGTACGGGTACGCAGATCGTAGTCCCAGTACTGCTCGGCGGAGGCCCAAAGCGCGAGTTTGAGGCGCTCTTCGCGCTCTTTGAGGTCTTGGACGTACTGCCGCTCGGCGCTGATGCGTCGGCGAAGCACGAACGCCAGCAACGCCGCGAAACTGCCGGCGAGCACCAACAGAAACAGGCTTTCCGGATTCATCATGTCGAGCGCGTCCGACCCCCGTCCCCTTGCGTGGGTGTCCCCTGCCGGCAGTGTAGGCGTGTCTTGCCCCGGTTGCACCCGCCGTTCGGGTTTCTCGTGCGTCGTTACGATGGGCGGTGCCGCATTCAGGAGGCTGTTCACGGGATACACTGCGCTTTCCCCACCGGGGCGCGCGATGCGGACGCCCCGACTCATGACGACGAGCGCGCGATCCATGTCCTCAGCGATGCCCAGCCCCGACTTGCCTCCGCTGAACGAGGTCGAGGACGAAATCCGCTCGCGGCGCTTGGGCGTGGGCGGCTCCGAACTGCACGGTGCGCTTTGCGGCTGGTTGGCCGGAGGCGGCGTCGCGGAAGGCTGGTTGGCGCAGGTCTTGGCCGACGACAGCGTCGCGGCGCCCACGGCGGGCGACGCTTTGGATCGCTTGCGCG
This sequence comes from Lysobacter sp., assembly GCA_020852215.1. Classification (GTDB taxonomy): domain Bacteria; phylum Pseudomonadota; class Gammaproteobacteria; order Xanthomonadales; family Xanthomonadaceae; genus Lysobacter_I. The sequence continues at coordinate 6,424 of JADZBF010000333.1, forward strand.
GCGCGACCGCGACCCAGTTGGGCGACAGCGAATTCGGTTTCGAATTGTTGGTGCCGGAGGGCGACGCGTCCTTGATCGAACGCAGCGGCGCGTTGTTCGATTGGTGCCGCGGTTTTCTCGGTGGTTTCGGTCTGGCGGCGGGCGACCGCGCCGCGTTGTCCGACGAAAGCCGCGAGGCGCTGGAGGATTTGGCCAAATTGGCCGCCGCCACCGCGCAGGACGACGGCGACGAGGACGACGAGACGGCGTTGGCCGAAATCGAAGAATTCGTGCGCGTGGCGGCCCTGCTGCTGCACGGCGATTGCAATCTCGGCCCGCGCGGCCGGCAGCGGCTGCACTGAGCCGATGAGCGCCGCCAAGACCACGACGATCGTCGCGAAAACCGCGGTCGCCGCACTCGCACCCGCGCCGATCGGCGCCAGCGGCATCTCCGCCTCGCAGTACGCGAAGCGTCGTCGGCAACTGATGCGGCTGGCCGGCGACGACGCCATCGTGGTGATTCCGTCCGCGCCCGAACGGATTCGCAGCCGCGATACGCATTACCCTTACCGGCAGGACTCGGATTTCTGGTACCTCACCGGGTTCGCCGAACCCGAGGCGGTGCTGGTGTTGATTCCGGGCCGCAGCCACGGCGAAGCGCTGCTGTTCTGCCGCGAGCGCGACCCGGCGCGCGAAGCTTGGGACGGCCCGCGCGCGGGGCCGGAGGGCGCGGTCGATCGCTATCGCATGGATGACGCCTATCCCATCGACGATCTGGACGAAATTCTGCCCGGCCTGCTCGAAGGCCGTACGCGGGTTTACTATCACTTCGGGCGCGACACCGAATTCGACCTCAAGCTCATCGGCTGGCTGAACCGGGTCCGCGCGCAGGTGCGGATGGGCGCGCAACCGCCGCACGAATTCCTGGAGCTGGGCCATCTGCTCGACGAAATGCGGCTGTTCAAGGATCGCGAAGAACTCAAGTTGATGCAGCGCGCGGCCGACATCAGCGTCGAAGCGCATCGAGCGGCGATGGGGATCGCGCGGCCGGGCGTTCACGAATATCAATTGCAGGCCGCGTTGGAGCAGGTGTTTCGGCATCACGACGCCGAACCGGCCTACAACAGCATCGTCGGCGCCGGCGCCAACGCCTGCGTGCTGCATTACCGCGCCAACGCCGCGCAGGCGAAGGACGGCGATCTGGTGTTGATCGACGCCGGCGCCGAATACCGCGGCTACGCGTCGGATATCACCCGCACGTTTCCGGTGAACGGCCGCTTCGGCAAAGAACAACGTGCGCTGCACGATCTGGTCGCCGCCGCGCAGCGCGCCGGTGTGGCGCAGTTCGTACTCGTCTCCTCGGGCAGCGTGACGCACGCGGCCGACTATCCGGTGCCGTTCATGCGGCCGGTGCTCGCCGCGAAGCTGAAGAGCGAGGACCATCTGCGCGCGAGCGGGCTGCCATACACCGTCGTGCGCCCCGGCGCGCTGATCGACG
>JADZBF010000334.1 GCA_020852215.1 Lysobacter sp.
CCGACGGCAAGCCGGCCGACAACTTCAAGCTGATGACCGCGGCGAGCGACGCGACGTCGCGCAAGGCCTGGAAGGAGTGGGTGCCGCATCGCGACGACGTGTTCATCGACGGCTTCGAGCTGTTCGACGGCTTCACCGCGATCGGCGAGCGTTCGCAGGGCCTGGAGCGCATCCGTTTGCTCAAGGCCGATGCCGGCGCGGACGCGAAGGAGGACTTCGTGAAGGCCGACGAGCCCGCATATTCCATGGGGCTTTCGACGAATGCCGAGCCCGATACGACCTGGCTGCGCTACAGCTACACCTCGTTGACCACGCCCTCCACCACGTACGAATTGAACGTCGCCACCGGCGAGCGCCGGATGCTCAAGCAAATGCCGGTGGTCGGTTACGACGCCTCGAAGTACGCCACCGAGCGGCTGTGGGTGGACGCACGCGACGGCACCAGGATTCCGGTCTCGCTGGTGTATCGCAAGGGTTTCGAGAAAAACGGCAAGGCGGCGATGCTGCAGTACGCCTACGGCAGCTACGGCAGCTCCACCGATCCGAACTTCAGTCTGAGCACGGTGAGCCTGCTCGATCGCGGCATGGTCTACGCCATCGCCCACATCCGCGGCGGCCAGGAAATGGGCCGCAAGTGGTACGACGAGGGCAAGTTGTTCCGCAAGAAAAACACCTTCACCGATTTCATCGACGTGACCGACGCCCTGGTCGCGCAGGGTTACGCCTCTAAAGACCGCGTCGCGGCCTACGGCGGCAGCGCCGGCGGCCTGCTGATGGGCGCGATCGCGAACATGGCGCCGGAGAAGTACAACGTCATTCTGTCGCAGGTGCCGTTCGTGGACGTGGTGACGACGATGCTCGACCCCAGCATCCCGCTCACCACCAACGAGTACGACGAGTGGGGCAATCCGGAAAAGAAGACGTACTACGACTACATGCTGTCGTACTCGCCCTACGACAATCTGTCCGCGCAGGCCTACCCGGCGATGTTCGTCGGCACCGGCTTGTGGGACTCGCAGGTGCAGTACTGGGAACCGGCGAAATATGTCGCGCGTTTGCGCGACGTGAATCTGTCGAAGATGCCGGTGGTGTTCCGTACCAACATGGATGCCGGGCACGGCGGCAAGTCCGGCCGGTTCCGCCGGTTCCGCGAAAGCGCGGAAATGTACGCGTTCATGCTCGACCGGCTCGGACTGGCCGACGCGCCGGTCGCGAAGTGAACCGCATGCGCCGCGTCGCGCCCGCAAGCGCGTCGCGGCGCCGGACAGGACGCCCGCTTTCTCGATGAGCCCTGACGCATCGTCCGAGCCCGCCACCGCGCCGGCATCGCGCCGCTGGCGCTGGGCGTGGTGGCTGTTGGCTTACGCCAGTCTGGGCTTGGGCATCGTCGGCATCGTGATACCGGGGTTGCCGACGGTGCCGTTCGTGCTGTTGTCGGCGTTCGCGGCCGCGCGCGGCTCGCAGCGTTTGCACGCGTGGTTGCTCGGGCATCGGCGCTTCGGTTCGATGATCCGCGATTGGCAGGAGCAGGGCGCGGTAAGCCGCAAATCCAAGTGGCTGGCGACCATCACGATGGCATTCTGCGCGGTCGTGATGTTCCTCACCGCGCCGAAATTCTGGATGGCCGCCAGCGGTACCGCGATCATGACGATCGTCGCGCTATGGCTCTGGCGTCGGCCCGAGCCGCGGCGCGCATGAGCGGGGCCGCGGGCGTTCCGACCCCGCGCATTCCCCAGACGAGGTCGCGCGGCTACACTGCGCCGATGAATCGACGCTTCTCGCCGCGTTTGAACACGCTCCTGCTCGCGCTCGCCCTGCCGTTCGCGCTCGCCGCTTGCGGCAATAAAGGCCCCTTGGTGATGCCGGATCGGCCGACGGCCGGTGCGCCGACAGAAGTGCCCGCCGAAGCGACACCGGCGCCCGCGCCCGCGGAGACGCCGGCCGAGGCGCCCGCCGCCGACACGCCACCGCCGCCGCCCGGCCGCTGAGCCATGCCGCAAACCGCGCAGTCCCCGCTGCGGTTCAGCAAAATGCACGGCGCGGGCAACGATTTCGTCGTGCTCGATCTGCGCGGTCGCGACGGCGCCGCCGACGATGCACCGCCCAGCGCGGCGCTGTGCCGGAACTTGGCCGATCGCCACATCGGCATCGGCTGCGATCAGTTGCTCACCGTCGAATCGCCGCGCAGCGCCGGTGCCCTGGCGAGTTATCGGATCTGGAACAGCGACGCCTCCAGCGCCCAGCAATGCGGCAACGGCGCGCGTTGCGTCGCCGCCTGGGTGCTGCGCGACCGCGCACAGCGCGGCCTGGCGCCGCCGGACAACGATCGTTTCGCGCTCGATAGCCCGACCGGCACGCACAGCGTCGATGCCCTGGGCGGCGATCGTTTCCGCATCGCGATGGGCGTGCCGGAGTTCGCGCCGGCGGCCATTCCTCTCGTCGGTTTCGAGAACGGCCAAGATGGCTATTTGTTGGAATTCGGCGGCCGTCCGCTGCGCTTCGGCGCGGTGTCGATGGGCAACCCG
>JADZBF010000335.1 GCA_020852215.1 Lysobacter sp.
CGGCGGTCGCGATCGTGCGCGAAGTCGATCTGTTCATCCAGACCGCGCAGCCGTTCAAGATGACCGCGCCCGAACAGCGCGACGCGCTCGGCGGCGTGCTCTACACCTGCATCGAATCGCTGCGCCTCGCTTCGCTGTTCCTGTGGCCGGTGATGCCCGAAAAAATGGGCGAAGTGTGGACACGCATCGGCTGCGCGCACTATCTCGCACCGAGCGCCGAACAGAATCTCGATACATGGTGCGCCTGGGGCGGTATCGCGCCGGGCACGAAGATCGAAAAAGGCGAAGGCTTGTTTCCGCGACTTCCAGCGGAAACCGCATGACGTAGGGTGGCGGTGAGCGCAGCGAACCCCACCATTGCCATGTTTCCGATGGATCACTGAATCATCGACGCCGTTTCGCCGGGTGCCGGCGCGAACGGATCCTCCGCGATGGTGGGGTTCGCTGCGCTCACCGCCACCCTACTCGCTTCGTTTATTTCTCGTGCCGCCAATTCACCGAGCCGCGGTTTTCCACCGTGCTCGATTCGATCTGGATGTCGAAGCCTTTGCGCAGCAGATACTTCAGCGTGACCACCTGCCCGGTACCGAGCAGCGACACGCCGTAGCTCACATACAGCCGCGGCGAGAGATATTTGCCGACCCCCAGCACGCTGCCGCCGAGCGCGCGGGATTCGATCACGCCGGCATCGTCCAAACCGATCTTCGCGCCGAGTTGCCCCGCCAATAAATTACCGGCGGACAGCGCGGCGGTAGCGGCGCTGAGTTGGCGGTTTTCGTCGGCGCTGGCGGTGGCGAGCGGGCGACCGAGCGCGAGATACGCCAACGCTTCCGATTCGCTGGTCGCCGGGTCGCTCCACACCTCGGCTTCGGGCGCGGAAGCGCGGCCTGTCACGTCGATGCCGGCGGTCACATCGCCGACCACGCGCTGCGCGCGGATGTCGAGCACCGGGTCGGCGAACGGCGTGTTCGACCACACCAAACGTCCGCGTTCGATCTGCAGTTTCTGGCCATACGCGGTGTAACGGCCGTCGATATCGAGCGTGCCGGTCGCCACCGTTTCGCGCCCCGGACGCGCGCGCATACGCACGCTGCCGCCGAGCGTGCCGTCGAGACCGAAGCCGTGCAAACGCACGTCGTCGCCCATCGTCAGCGCCAGATCCAAATCGAGCGGCGCGCTCGCGGTGCGCTGCGGATTGGCGGGGTCGAGCACCACCACATCGGGCGATGCGGACACGCCTTCGCTCAAGCCTTCGAGCGCGATCTTCGCGCTGGTCACGCGCACTTCGCCGCTCACCGCGATCGGTTGGCCGACGGCGTAGCGCACTTCGACGTTCGGATCGACCATCGCGCGCAGTTCGCGCGTATCGGAAATCAAAATATTCTCGCCGCGCAAGGCGAGCCGCAGCGGCGTATCGCCCTCGCGCCAACCGAGCGTGCCCTCCACGCGCAGCGTGCCCTCGCCGCTACGCACGCTACCGACCAAACGCGCGGTGCCGTCGGGCTGCGCATCCATGCGCAAATCGCCGTCGCGAAGACTCACCGCGAGCGTCGGCAATTCGGTGCGGAATGCGCTGAGATGCGCTTGACCACCGATGCTGGGCTGGCCGAGCCGTCCGCCCAATGCGATCGTGCCGACCAACCGACCGGTCGGCGCGACGATGTCGGGGGAAAACAATTCCATCCACGTCAATTCGCGCGCATCGATCGCGACCTCGCCCGACAGCTGCGCGTCCGCGTCCCAACCGGCGGCGATGCGCGCGCGCACCGAGCCTTCGGCGCGTAGACCGGCGTCGAGCGTGGCGTCGAAGCGATGCGCGTCGAAATTCGCGTCGATACGCAGCGCGCGATACACCAGAACATCGCGACGCACGCGGATTTTTTGCGACAGCGCGCCGGCATCGGAACGCAGTTGCGCGATACCGCGCCAGCCCGCGCCGTCGCCGCGAATGCGCGCATCGAGCGCGGCGACGCCCTCGATCGACCATTGCGCGCGCGCGTCGCGCTGCGGCAATACGCTTTCCAGATACGGCGCCAACCACGCCACCGGCAGCGCTTCGCCGCGCACATCCAGTTGTCTCGGCCATTCGCCGCTGGCGCAGAGTTCGCCGTTGCCGCCGCCTTCATGACCGAAACAACTGGGCGCGATCTTCCAGCCGTTCGTCGAGGTCTGCGCGAACGCGGCGGGCGCGCGCAGACGCCATGCGGGGCCGCTGGGCGGGGCCAGTCGCAGCGACGCCACCGTGCCCTGCCAACGCCCGCTGCGTTGCGCGAGATCGCCGCTCAGGGCGAAGCGGCCGATCGCATCGCTGTCGCCGTCGGCGTCGATGCGCAAGGCTTGCAGCGCGCCACTGACGTCGATATGCGCGCGGCGCAGTGCGATGCCCGCATCGATATTCTCGGCATCGATCGTCATCGCGCCGCGTTCGCCCGCGCGCCACGGCAAGCGGCCGCGCGCGCGCACGGTGTCGGCACGATAACCCGCATAACGCACGCCCTCGCCGCTCAGGTCGGCGTCGATATTCGGCTCGGTGCGCGCGCCGGTGAGGCGCAGCGTGCCGCGCACGCGACCTTGCGCATCCGGCAGCAGATCGTCCAAACGCAGCGGCGAGAACGTCGCATCCACATCCAGCGTTTGCGCGACGCGGCCGCGCGCATCAATGCGGCTTTCGCCGATACGCAGCGCGATGTCGCCTTCGCCGTCGATGCGGCCGTCGTCGTCCGCAGGCAGACGCAGACGCGCGGTGCCGCGCCCCTGCAGCGCGCGTCCGCGCCAACGTCCGCCGAGATCGTTCGCATCGATCGACAGATCGATTCCGCCGTCGTCGCGCGCCGCGCCTTCGCTGCGCAAACGTCCGTTCACCGCGCCCGGCCCATCGGGCAGCAGATAACCGGGATCGAAGCCGGCCAACGTCGCATCGGCGCGCCAGCGCAGCGTCGGCGACCAATCGATGCGACCGCCGCCATCGAGTCGCCCGCTCGGCATCGTCGCGCGCAACGTCGCGATATCGGCATGCGTCGCGTCGCCGCGCGCGTCGAGCGCGATGGTCGCGCGCTCGAGCGTGCGCCCTGTGCCGCGCTGCAGCTTGGCGTCGCCTTTCGCGGTCCATTCGGCCAAGCGTCCGGCCAACGCGACATCCGCATCGCCGAGAATTTCCGTGGCGTCGGCATCGCCGCGCCAACGCAGTCCGCGCACCGCGAGCGTGCCTTCGAAGCGGGGCGCAGCCGGCGTACGCACATCGAGCTTTC
>JADZBF010000336.1 GCA_020852215.1 Lysobacter sp.
CATGGCCGCATCATGTTCAGACGCGAGATTCCCTACCATCCGGCTTTCATCGGCTGGGCTCCGGACGATGCCTTCGTTCGTCGCTCGGAATTCGCGGTACAGCATCGTTGGCCGCAACCGGAGACGATCGATTTCTGCAGCCCAGGTAGCGGTTGCTATCGTTTGGATGTGACGACCGACGGTCGATACGCACTGACCCGCACGCGCGGGCGTTACGACAACCTGTGCGAATTGCGCCCGTCGATCCAACCGTTCGCGGGCGAATGCACGATTTCCGGCTCGCTTCGTGTCGCCCGCGGCCACATCATGCTTACCCATGAAGACGGTTATCTCGAATTTTTTGCTCTGGATGCGGCAGGGACTTGGTGCTGGGTACGGGGCCGGGATCTTTACGGCCTCTGTCTGCCGACATCGGATGCATTGATCGACCCGTCCGCAGCCCCCACACTCTCGCCAACCGACCTCAGACATTGACCGCATGACGTCCGCCTATCGTCTCCGCATCATCGCTCTCGCAATCTCGCTATTCGCGTTGCTCTGCGGTGCTGTGTCTGCGCAATCGCAGCCCGCGCGCACCGCCGCGGTCGCCGCGAAAACGCCCGCCGCGCAGCGCACGGTGTTGGTGATGGGCGATTCGCTGTCGGCCGGTTATGGCTTGGCCGCGCATCAAGGCTGGGTTTCGCTCACCGCGACGAAGATCGCAAACGAAAAACCCGGTTGGCGCGTGGTCAACGCCAGCATCAGTGGCGAAACCACCGCCGGCGGCGCAGCGCGCATCGCCGCGGAACTCAAGCGCCACAAGCCGTCGGTGGTGGTGATCGAACTCGGCGGCAACGACGGCCTGCGCGGGCTGCCGCTGAAACAAACGCGCGAGAATCTCGACAAGATGATCCTCGCCGCGCAGAGCGCGAACGCGAAGGTGCTGCTGATCGGCATGCGCCTGCCGCCGAATTACGGTCCCGACTACACTCGCGGTTTCGAAAATGCGTTTCGTGACCTCGCGGCGCAGCGCAAGACCGCGTTCGTGCCGTTTCTGTTGCAGCCGGTCGCGACCGATCGCAACGCGTTCCAGAACGATCAGATCCATCCCACCGCCGCCGCGCAACCCAAACTGCGCGATCACGTCTGGCCGGCGCTGTCGCCGTTGTTGAAGTAAGTCGTCGAACCAAGTCCGCCTTGCGGACAAGCGAGTGAGGCGAATCGTCGGAAGCCATGTCCGAAACGCAGCTCTTTCAATCGCTGTATTCGTCGTTCCGGCTAAGGCCGCAACCTCGCATTCGACGCTTACCATGAACGCTGGATCCCGGCGTTCGCCGGGATGACGACTGAGAAATGGCCGTTGTTCGCTTTTTTGTAGCGGCGTTCAGTTTCACGCGTCATGCGGCGAGTGTTTGCGAGCGTTCGCCTCGTCGAAAAATATGACGCTTGCCATCAACACTGGATTCCAGCGTTCGCCGGGATGACGACTTGGAAACGATCGTCGTTCGCTCCTTGTAACGGCGTTCAGTTTCACGTGTCATACGGCGAATCTTTTTAAGCGTTCGTCTCGTCGAAAAAATATTTCGCCTCTACTGCATCCGCCCTTCGCGCCGCTGCGTATCTATTCGTGTGCCGACCACCGACGCATCTTCCTCGCCCTCCCGAGCGTCGGGGGCCGGCCGCTCATCCTTTTGCCGCATCTTACGGAGACACACCCCATGAAATCCAAACTGCTCGTCGCGGCGCTCGCCGCCACCCTCGTCGTCGGCATCGCGAATGCCGGCGGCATGGCCAAAAACCCGATGGTCGGCGGCGCGGCGATGCTGCCGACGAAAGATATCGTCGACAACGCCGTGAACTCGAAAGATCACACCACGCTCGTCGCTGCGGTGAAAGCCGCGGGCCTCGTCGACACCTTGAAAAGCCCGGGCCCGTTCACCGTGTTCGCGCCGACCAACGCCGCGTTCGCCGCGCTGCCCGCCGGCACGGTCGATACGCTGCTGAAGCCGGAAAACAAGGGCAAACTCACTGCTGTTCTCACCTATCACGTCGTCTCCGGTCGTCTCGACGGCAAAGCGCTGATCGCCAAGATCGAAGCCGGCAAAGGCAAATCGCAGTTGACCACCGTGCAAGGCGCAACGCTCACCGCCAAGCGCAAAGGCGATGCGATCATGGTGACCGATACGAAAGGCAATACCGCGAACGTCAGCATCGCGAACGTGTACCAGAAGAACGGCGTCATTCACGTGATCGACAAAGTGCTGATGCCGTAAACGCGAAAGGTATCGAATCGCAACAACACAACGCGCGCGGGTGGCTTCGGTCGCCCGCGCGTCGTCGTGCGCGGCATTCGATCACCGAGCGCGCATTGCGCATGACAAGACGCGAACCTCATTCCATCTCAACATCGCAAACCGATTCGCGAAACCTTCCAGCCTCCATCGCCCATCGCTGCGCACATACGTGCTCGTATATGTGCTCGTATATGTGCTCGCATACGTGCGCGTATGCGAGCGCGCCGCTCGTCAGGCCGACGAATGCGCGCGAAAAAGTGTTTGCTTTTCGTAAAAGACGGGTGTAACTTTCGCGCCCACAGCAAATCGCTGCCGCTTTTCCATTTCACAGAACTCACGCCGAACCCCATGATTTCCGCTCGTTTCGCCGCCAAATCGCTCGACACCTCGCGCCCACAGCGCGATGCCGATGCGCGCGCGACATTCGACAAACGACAGGCACATTTCGGGTGCAACTGCCCCGAACTCCTGCATTCGGGCAACGACTAACCACGACCGATTCCGTTCCGGAGATCGGCCGCCCCGATCTCCGAGGACCGCGAACGCCCTCGGATACCCATCCGGGGGCGTTTTTCTTTTCGCGTTCGCAAAGGAACTTCATGCACGCGCGCGGACATCCGCGTCGCGAACGGTTTCGCTCACGTGTTTTTCCGCTCCGCAGCATCCAGCGCGAACGTCCGGACATCGAAGTCCGAGCGCGGGTCGTCGCTGTCGCGGATCTCCGCCTGGAGGCGCGAAAGCGCTGCGCCGCGATGCTCGGTGCGGGTGGCGACGGGGAATGCGTGCGCACACGAATTGCCGGTTGTTCGCAGCCGGCAATGCGAAGCATCCATCGCACGTTTTCTTGCGGTATGGGTTTCTCGCCCATCCGGTGCGCGCGGCTCTGCCGTGGCGTATGCCCGAGGCGATGCGCGGGTGTTTCTCGATGACGGTAGCTCAGTCGGGTAGAGCAGCGAACTGAACCTTCGCGGGTCGCCGGTTCGATTCCGGCACGTCGTTTGTTTTGGACCGCCTATCGGTTAGGCACTGATTTTAGATATCAGCGTTGCGGGTTCGACTCCCGCTCCAAAAACCCATGACCTGTCACGTCATGTCATCCCGGGACGCAAGTTCCGCCAACGGAAACGTCTCTTGCGGCGTGTTCGTCGCGACGCGTTAAGGCGCATCGCGGCGGGAACGACGCAGCGGCGATGCCGCCGGATCCGCGTCCTCGATGCGCACGGATCGGCAACGGAAGCGTCGCGCACAAGCCATCGCGCGCGGCGACGAAGCGGTCGTTCCCCACGCGAAGCGCGCGCGGGTTCCGCGCCCTCGACGTCGGAGGCGTTTCCACCTTCTCTCTCGCATCGCGATTGCGTTTTTTGATTGCGATTTCGATTGCGATGCGATCGAACCCGCGGCGACCGATTCCCCGCGCGGTGTTCTCATTCCATGCGAATCGGACCACCAGAGCCTTATCGAAAGGAGAAACCCCGATGTTCTGGAAAAAGAGGGTCGTGATCGGCGACGGCGAACGCGGCCTGGTGTATCGCGACCGCAGGTTCGAGCAAGCACTCGATCCCGGCGTTTACAAATTCAATGATCTGTTCGGTCGTTTGGAAATCGCCGTGCACAACGTCGCCAAGCCGGAATACGCCGGCAACGATGTCGATACGTTGATCGCCGCGCTCGGCGACAAGCTCGACGCGCACTTCGTGCTCGGCGACGTCGGTACCGACGAAGTCGGTTTGGTGTCGAAGAACGGCAAGCTCGAAGATCTCTTGCTCCCGGGTACGCGTCGTCTGTACTGGCGCGCGCCGGTGCGCGTGGAGATCGAACGTTTGACGTTGCCGCAGGACCTCGATGTCCGCGCGGACATCGCCAAGCGTTTGCGCCAGCTCGGCGCGCTCGCGCGCGTCGCCGCGGTCGCGGATGTGCCCAGCGAATTCGTCGGCTTGTTGTTCGTCGACGGCCGTTTCGTGCGTACGCTCGACCCGGGCAGCTACGCCTTCTGGAACTTCCAGAAGAACGTGACGATCGATACCGTCGACTTGCGCGTGCAGGCGGTCGAAGTCGCCGGTCAGGAGCTGTTGACCCGCGACAAGGTGTCGTTGCGCGTGAACCTGGCCGCGAGCGTGCGCGTCGTCGATGCGGTCGCGTCACGCACGAAGGTGGCGAAGTCCGGCGAGCAGGTCTATCGCGAATTGCAGTACGGCTTGCGCAAGGCGGTCTCCGCCAAGACGCTCGACGAATTGCTCGGCGACAAGGCCTCGCTCGACGGCGATATCTTCGGCTACGTGCGCGGCAAGGCGGAAGCCTTCGGCGTCGAGGTGCTGGGCGTCGGCGTGAAGGACGTGATCCTGCCGGGCGAGATGCGCGAGATCCTCAACGGCGTGGTGCAGGCGGAGAAGTCGGCGCAGGCCAACGTCATCCGTCGTCGCGAGGAAGCGAACGCCGCGCGTTCCCTGCTCAACACCGCGAAATTGATCGACGAGAGCCCGGTGCTGATGCGTTTGAAGGAACTCGAAGCGCTGGAGAAGATCGTCGAGAAGATCGACAAACTCACCGTGTTCGGCGGCCTGGACGGCGTGCTGAAGCAGTTGGTGAACATCAAACCGTAACCCGCGCGGCCGGAAGGAACCGGCCGCGTCTGCCTTTAGAATGAGATCGACATGAGTACCTCTTCATTCCAACTTTTGCACGCCGAAGACAGCCTCGTCCCTATCAAGGGCTGGGTGGACGGCGTGCCGGTCGAGCCCGAGGCACGCCAGCAATTGCAGAACATCGCGGCCATCCCGTTCGTCGGGCCTTGGGTCGCGGTGATGCCCGATGTGCATTTGGGCAAGGGCGCGACCGTCGGTTCGGTGATTCCGCCCCGCGGCGCGATCATCCCGGCCGCGGGGGGCGTGGATATCGGCTGCGGCATGGCCGCGGTGCGCACCACGCTGCGTGCGAACGATCTGCCCGACAGCCTGGCGCTGTTGCGCAATTCGATCGAGCGCAGCGTCCCGGTGGGCAACGGCGGCGGCGGCGATCACCGCAAGCTGCCCGACAGCATCGAGACCCGATTGGCGCAGTCCGGACTGGTCGCGCGGCTCGATGCGATCAAGGCCAAACATCGCAAGATCCGCACCGACAAGATCGACAAGCAGATCGGCACGCTCGGCGGCGGCAATCACTTCATCGAAATCTGCCTCGACGAAAGCGATACGGTGTGGGCAATGCTGCACTCCGGCTCGCGCGGCACCGGCAATTTGATCGGCAGTTATTTCATCGAGCGAGCGCGCGAAGAGCTCGGTCGCCGCACCCTGGGCTTCCATGTGCCCGATCGCGACCTGGCGTTCTTCATGGAAGGCGAAGCGCTTTTCGACGATTACGTGGAGGCGGTGTCGTGGGCGCAGGACTACGCGCGCGCCAATCGCGAGGCGATGATGGCGCGCGTGCTGCACGAAATGCGCCAGCGGCTGCCGAAGTTCCAGTTGGACAAGACCGCGGTGAACTGCCATCACAACTACGTGCAGCGCGAAGAGCACTTCGGCCAATCGTTGCTGGTGACCCGCAAGGGCGCGGTCAGCGCGCGCGAGGGCGAACTCGGGATCATCCCGGGCAGCATGGGCGCGAAGAGTTATATCGTGCGCGGCAAGGGCAACCCCGAGAGTTTCTGCAGTTGCAGCCACGGCGCCGGCCGCAAGATGAGCCGCACCGCGGCGAAGCAACAGATCACGCTGAAGCAACACCGCGAGGCGACCGCGCACGTCGAATGCCGCAAGGACCCGGGGGTCATCGACGAATCGCCGGCCGCGTACAAGGACATCGACGCGGTGATGGCGGCGCAGCGGGATCTCGTCGAGGTCGTGCACACCTTGCGGCAAGTGGTGTGCATCAAGGGCTGAGGACCAACGTTTGCGAGGCGTCGCCTCGCGCTTCCACCGACGCCGCGCCTCCGCGCGGCGTTTTTTATCGAACGCTGCCGCAGCGGTCAGGCCTCGATTGCCCCTTCGATCGCTGTCTCGCTGCGTTCTTGTTGCTGCAGCCGCCACATCGCCGCGTAGTGCCCGTCGCGCGCGAGCAGTTCGGCATGGCGTCCGCGTTCGACGATTTCGCCCTGATCCATCACCAGAATCTCGTCGGCGTTCATCACCGTCGACAAGCGGTGCGCGATCACGACGGTCGTGCGTCCTTGCGCGATGCGGTCGAGTTCGGCCTGAATCGCTTGTTCCGATTTGGAATCCAGCGCCGAAGTCGCTTCGTCGAAAATCAGGATCGCGGGGTTCTTCAACAACGCGCGGGCGATGGCGACGCGCTGTTTCTCGCCGCCGGACAGTTTCAAACCGCGCTCGCCCACTTCGGTCTCGTAGCCGTCGGGAAAGCCGAGGATGCGGTCGTGGATATGCGCCGCTCGCGCGGCATCCTCGACCTCCTCGCGCGTCGCGTCGGGACGCCCGTACAGAATGTTGTAGAAAATCGTGTCGTTGAACAGCACCGTGTCCTGCGGCACGATCGCGATCGCGCCGCGCAGCGAGGCCTGGGTCACGTCGCGGATATCGCGCGCTTCGTCGCCGGGCGCGCGAATCGAAATCGCGCCGCCGTCGATGTCGTAGAAACGATAGAGCAAACGCGCCAACGTCGATTTGCCCGACCCCGAATGCCCGACCACGGCGACGGTGCCGCCCGCGGGCACCGAGAAATCGATCCCCTTCAATATCTCGCGGCGCGGGTCGTAACCGAAGCGCACGCGTTCGAAGCGGATGTCCGGCGGCCCCGGACGCAATTCGACGGCATTGTCCCGGTCGCGCACGTCCTGCGGTTCTTCGAGCAAACCGAACAGGCGTTCGAGATTGGTGAACGCCTGCTTCACCTCGCGATACATCATGCCGAGCAAATTCAACGGCGCCGACAACTGCAGCAATACGGCGTTGACCAGCACCAGGTCGCCCAGACTCATCGTGCCGGCCACCACGCCGGCCGCGGCGCGCCACATCATCGCGGTCACGCCGACGGAAATCATCAGCGCTTGGCCGAGATTGAGCACGCCGAGGGTTTTGCGCGACATCACCTGCGCTTCTTCCATGCGCATCAGGCTGGTGTCGTAGCGGCGCGCTTCGTGTTCTTCGTTGCCGAAATACTTCACGGTTTCGTAGTTCAGCAACGAATCCACCGCGCACTCGTTGGCTTTGGTATCGGCTTCGACCGAGGCGCGGTAATAACGCGTCCGCCATTCGGTGATCCGGAAGGTGTAGGCGGCATAGGCGATCAGGGTGAGAATCGCGATCGCCGCGAATCCCCAGTCGTACATCCACACGAGGAACACCGTCACGAGTACGACTTCGAACAACGTCGGAAAGATGGTGTAGATCGTCCAGTCGAGCAAATCGGAGATCGCGCTGCCGCCGCGTTCGATATCGCGGGAGACTCCGCCGGTACGCCGCGCGAGATGGAATCTCAGCGACAGCGCATGCAGATGCCGGAAGACTTGCAAAGTGACTTTGCGCGAGACTCGCGCCATGACCCGCGCGAACACGATCTGCCGCAGTTCGGTCAGCAGCGTGGTGGCGACGCGCGAGGCGCCATAGGCCAGCAGCAGCGCGACCGGCAGGGTCAAGGCCAACGGCGCGTTCTGCACGCCAAGCGCATCGACCAAACGCTTCAGCGCCAGCGGCACCGCCAGATTGGTCAGTTTGCCGAGGATCACCAAGCCCAGCGCGAACAGGATGCGACCCGCGAACGGCCGCAGATAGGGCCCCAAGTCCCGCAGCACCTGCCACTCTTTGCGCGCCATGGCGGAACGGGGCAATATTGTTGCGGGGGGCTCGCTTGCTGGGGGCTCGCTTGCGGTGGGCGTGGTGTCGGCGGGTTCGTTCATCGTGAACGCATGATGCCATCGCGACCGGGGTTCCACCGCACCGAAAGACGATGCGCCGTGGAACGGTCCGTCGTAGCGACCGAGCGCCGCGGACCGGCCGCGTCTCGCCGAGCCGCGCCTGAACGGCGGCAGCGGACGCTCGCGGCAAGGTTTGCGAGCGCGGCACGACGGGCAGAGAATGCGGCTTGTCCCTGCCGGAGCCGCCGCCATGCCAGCACGCTCACATTCGATTCGCACGCCCCGCCGCTGGGGCATCGGCTTGATCGCGGCGACGTTCGCCGTGTCGATCGCCGCTTCGTTCGTCTTCTCGGCGGCGCCGGCCTTCGCCGGTAAATTCGCCGATCGCATCGTGCGCGTCACCGACCCGAACGCGCCGCGCCAATTGCCCGAGCAAGGGCCGGTGTCGGTGCGTTGGGACGACCCGGCGAAATTCTCCGAACTGCGCGGCAGCCATAACCGTTACGAAGCCGAGCGCGGCGACTGGGTCGCCGATATCGCGCGTTATCTGCGCAAGCAGGCCGAACGCAAACTCGCGGACGGCGAGCGTTTGGAAGTCGCGATCGTCGACATTCGCCGCGCCGGCAACTACGAACCCTGGCTCGGCTTCGATTATCGCGATGTGCGGATCATGCGCGAATTGTATTGGCCGAAGATCGACATCGCGGTCAAGCGCATCGGCGCGGACGGCGCCGTCGTCGACGAGCGCGCCTACACCCTCAGCGATCCGGCCTATCTGGGCAGCGCCACGCGCATCGGCGAAGGCGACCCGCTGCGCTACGAGAAAGCCATGATCGATCGCTGGGTGCGTCGCGAAGTCGCCCCAAGCGTGGCGCGCTCGGATTGATGTCGGCGGCGGCGCGAAAACGCGAAGCCGTGCGCCGCGCCTTCGCCCGAACGCAACGATCATGAGCGTTTACGTCGACGATGCGGTGCATCTGTGGCGCGGCCGGCGCTGGGCGCATCTGCTGGCCGACACGCTGGAGGAACTGCATCGCTTCGCCGACGCCTTGGGGCTGCCGCGACGCGCCTTCCAGGATAAATCCAGCGGCGCGCATTACGACATCGACGCCGCGCTGCGCGAGCGCGCCTTGGCGCTCGGCGCGGTCGCGATTTCGCGCCATACCGATCGCGAGCGCGTGCGTGCGATCATCCGCAACGCCAAGCGGCAATTGAGCGGCGCGGCGCGTGCGGACGAACACGAGATCTCCGCTTGCGCAGCGGTCGAACCCTCGTCGTAGCGGCGATCCGAAATCGCCTGTCTGCCGACGATTCGACCCACCGCTTCGCGCATCGCAATCCTTGCGCCCACGCAACTGAATTCTCTCTCCCGCCCTCTGTTTCGTACCGTGACTGCCGAGCCTCCGCCGATGCCCCGTTTCGATCTCGCCCCGCCCGATGACGCCCAACGCGCGACGCTGAGCGCGCGACTGTCGCCCGAAGAACGTCGCGTTTTGCTCGCGCACGGCACCGAAGCGCCGTTCTGCGGCGTGTTTCTCGACAATAAGCGCGACGGCGTCTATGTCTGCCGGTTCTGCGGCTTGCCGCTGTTCCGCTCGAACGCGAAGTTCGATTCCGGCACCGGCTGGCCCAGTTTCTTCGCCGCGTTCGACGAAGCCCATATCGGGCGCATTCGCGACGCCAGTCACGGCATGGTCCGCACCGAGATCGTGTGTGCGCGTTGCGGCAGCCACTTGGGTCATGTCTTCCCGGACGGCCCGCCGCCGACCCGCGAACGTCATTGCTTGAACTCGGTGTCGCTGGGCTTCGTCGCGCGCGGCGAGCCGTTGCCCGACCCGATGGAGCGCGGCGACGCCGCCATCGCGATCGACTGAGCCCGCCGCGGCACGACGGCATCGGCGCGCGCGACCGAACGGCGCGCCCATCGGTCCGGCCTCCGATTCCGCGATCCCGCCTCTTCCGCTCTCGCCTTTGGCGCGCCCGCACGCCGTTGCTATCCTGTGCGCCCGTTTCGCGAACCCACCGCCATGACCGACACGCTTCCCGACCGCCTCTCCAACGATCCGCGCAGCCCTTTCCACGACGCCGATCTGCTCGATCGCGGTATCGGCATCCGTTTCAACGGCCAGGAGCGCAACAACGTCGAGGAGTATTGCGTCAGCGAAGGTTGGATCCGCGTCATCGCCGGCAAGGCGCTGGACCGTCGCGGCCAACCGATGACGCTCAAGCTCAAGGGCACGGTCGAGCCGTTCTTGAGAAACGACGAGGCGTGAATCGCGGCGATTTTCGCAGGCGGCGCACCGAACGCGCCGCTCGCGCGACGGCGCATGCTTACTTCGCCGTCGCGCCGCCGATGTGCTTGCTGAGGAAGTTCAACAATCGCGTGTAGTACTCGCGATTGTGTTCCTCGGTGTAGAAACCGTGACCTTCCTGCGGGTAGTACAGGGTTTCGACCGGAACGCCCGCGGCTTTCAGCGCTTTTTCCATTTTTTCGCTGTGCGCGATCGGCACATTCTTGTCCTTGCCGCCTGCGGCCAGGAACACCGGCACGCGAATCTTATCGGCCATGCCCACGGGCGAGACCGCCGCCATCGCTTCGCGCGGTCCCAGCCAGTCGAGCGCCCAGTTGCGCAGCCAACGGGCCGCCCCGGATTTGTCCTTGTGCATTTTTTCCAGGTCGTACACGCCGACGTAACCGGCCGCGCATCGATACAGTTCGGGTTCCTTCGCCGCGCCCATCAGCGCCGCATAACCGCCGTAGCTCGCGCCGTAGATGCAAATGCGCTGCGGGTCGGCGATCTTCTGCGCGATCGCCCAACGCGTGGCGTCGGTCAGATCGTCCTGCATGGTCAGGCCCCACTGTTTCGCGCCTTTCAGCATGAACGCACGGCCATAACGACCCGAACCGCGGAAATTCACGCGCAGCACCGCGTAACCTGCGGCCGCCAGCATTTGCGTTTCGGTATCGAAACTCCAATCGTCGTGGATGCCGAACGGACCGCCGTGCGGCAACAGCACCATCGGCGCGGGCGTTCCGGCCGGTTGATTCAACGGTACGGTGAGGTAACCGTAGAGCTTGAGCCCATCGCGCGCGACGATCTCCACGCTGCGCGTCGCCGGTAGCTTGGCCGGGTCGAACCAGATGCGCCGGCTGAAGATCGGGTCCATCTTGCGCGCGACGGTATCGAACAGATAGAAATCGCCCGGGTTGCGGTCGCTCCATACCTGCACCACCAACAAGCTACCGTCGCGCGTGGCCGAAGTGATCGCGACCGCACTCTGCGGAAAGGCTTTCTGCAACTGGCGATACAACTTCGACGCGGGCGCATCCGGCTCGAAGAAGGCCATGCGATAGCCATCGTGCATGAAGCGCGCACCGATCGGCGTTCTGCCGTCGGGCGCGTACAGGATGCCGGACGGGTCGACGATCACGTCGCGCAACAATTCGCGGCGCTCGCCGGTCTCCGGGTTCCAGGCTTCGATCGCATCGGGGCCGGTTTTACGTTCGCTCCACAAATACGCGGTCTTTTCGTCCTCCGACAGGCCCATCGCGGAGACGACCGTGCCGCTGACCGACTCGTCGTTGACCGAACGCCACGGCGCGCCGGGCTTGTCGCGATAGTAGAGTTTCGACACGTTGTCGTTGCCGGAGCCCCGCGCGAACCGCGCCGCGCCGGACGCATCGTTGGTGAAACTCGCGCTGCGTACGGGCGCCGACGACACCGGACTGCGGTCGCCGTCGTAAACGTCCATTTTCTCCAGCGCCGTTTCCGGGTTCTCGCCCGCGGACATGGCGGTGATCAGGATGTAACGATCGTCGTCGGGCAGATCGTCATGCATCCACGCGAAGGTGTATTCATTGCGGCTGGTCAACCATTTGCCGCGCTTGCCGTCCGCATTCACCGCGATCAATTCGCCGGTGAGGCTCGGGGTGTCGTTGCGGCCGAACTTGTCGGCGATGCTGGCGACCACGCGCTCGGCGTTGACCCACCAGAAATCGGCGATCACGGTGTCCTCGCCGATATGGATTTTCGCGGTGATCGCCTTGTCGCTGCGGCGAACGACCACCAGGATGGTGCGGTCCTCCAGCGGCACGGTCGCGGCGTAGTACTCGCCGGTCGGCGAAATTTTGATGTCGCTGTAGGTGTCGCGTTTGAGGAAAGCGTCGAGCTCCACCGCGGGCGGCGGCGACGCGGCTTGCGGCGATACGGATTCCGGCGATGCGGCTTGCGCCATCGCCGGTCGAACCATCACGCCACCCGCCCAAGCCATGCCCACCGCGACGAACAACGCCGCGCATCCGCGTCCGATCATCTCCCGCCCCCTCGCCGTACGAAACGCGAGGGAGCATAACGCAAGGTGCCGCCGATCGGCGCTGGCGCGCGCTCGAAACCGGCGCGCGGACGAGCGACACGCCTCGTACGTGCTCCGGCTCGTCGCCTCGCGGCCTACGGTTTCAAAGATCGTCCGGGATCAATGCGCGCCCCAGATGCTCGATCGTCGGCGATTCGAAGAACACCCGCAGCGGCACGCCGATGCCCAGCGCATCGCGCACGGCGGAGAACATCCGCATCGCCAGCAACGAATGTCCGCCGAGCTCGAAGAAATTATCGCGCACGCCGATCCGCTCGATGCCGAGCAATTCGCGCCAGATATCGACCAGCACTTCTTCGATCGGCGTTCGCGGCGCGACGTACTCGCCGCTGCGGCCGAGCGCGTCGGCCTCGGGCGCGGGCAAAGCGCTGCGATCGATCTTGTTGTTCGAGGTCAGCGGCCAGGCGGTCATGCGCACGAAGGCCGTCGGCACCATGTAATCGGGCAATTGCGCGAGCAAACGTTCGCGCAGCGCATCGATGTCGAGCGCCGCGTCCTCGACATCCGGCAGCACGTACGCGACCAGGTGCTTCTGCCCGGGCTGATCCTCGCGCGCCAGCACGACCGCTTCCTTCACGCCGTCCAGCGCCGACAGCTTCGCTTCGATCTCGCCCAACTCGATGCGGAAGCCGCGGATCTTCACTTGATGATCGTTGCGGCCCATGTACTCGATACGGCCGTCGGCCAGCCAACGGCCGAGGTCGCCGGTGCGATACAGGCGATCGCCCGTGCGGAACGGGCTGTCGACGAAGCGCTCGGCGGTCAGTTCGGGGCGGCGCAAATAGCCGCGCGCGACGCCGGCGCCGCCGATATACAGCTCGCCGATCGCGCCGATCGGCACCGGCCGCATCGCCGCATCCAACAAATACGCGGACTCGTTCGCGAGCGGGCGTCCGATCGGCAGCGAGGGCGCGCCCAGCATCTCCACGCCGCAGGGTTGCACCAGCGTGATCGCGGTGGTTTCGGTCGGGCCGTAGACGTTGAAGAAACGACGGTCGCGATGCCAGCGCTCGAACACCGCGGGCGGCACCGCTTCGCCGCCGCACGTCAACGTGTGCATCGTCGCCAAGCGCGCGTCGGCCGGCATGGTCAGCAGCACTTGCGGCGTGAGGAAGCAATGCGTGGTGCGATGTTTCGCGACGAACGCCTCCAGCACATCGCCGAGTAGGTATTCCTCCTCCGGCGGCGGCAAATGCAGCGAGCCGCCGAATCCGAACGCCATCACCCATTCCAGCACGAACGCATCGAAACTGAAGGACGCGAACTGCAAGACGCGCGTGTCCGCACCCAATGCGAACGGCTCGCGCAGCGCATGCATCAGCGCGCTCGGCCCGGCGTGACGCGAGACCACGCCTTTGGGTTTTCCGGTCGAGCCGGACGTGTAGATGACGTACGCCGGATGCTCCGCGTGCAGGCCGATCGCCTCGAACGGTAGATTCTCCGAAGAAGCCTCCGCCCATTCGACGCGTTCGGCGTCGATCTCGAACACCGGCGCCTCGACGGCCTCGCGCGCGAGCGCACGCTCGACTGCGGCGCGGCTCGCGCGATCGGTCAATACCAGATGCGGTTGCGCGTCGCCCAACATGTCGGCGATGCGCGCGTCCGGATAGGTGGGATCGACCGGCACGTAAGCGCCGCCGGATTTCATGATGCCCAACACCGCTTCGATCGCGCCGACCGAGCGCCGTACGCACAGCGCGACCAGGGTTTCGGGACCGACGCCGCGCGCGCGCAGCCAGTGCGCCAGCCGGTTGGCCGATGCGTTCGCTTGCGCGTACGTCGCCTCATCGTCGCCGCACGCGATCGCCTGCGCATCGGGCATTTCCGCGGCGAAGGTTTCGAATTGCGCGTGCACCGGGCGCCACGGTCCGAAATCGCGATCGGTGCGGTTCCAGACATCGACGATGCGCGCGTATTCGGTCGCGTCCAACAGCGGCAGCCGCGCGACCGGCGCTTCGGCGTTCGCGGCCATGCCACGCAGCACTTCGCGCAAATAACCGATGTAACGCGTCACCGTCTCGCGATCGAACAGCGCCGAGGCGTATTCGATGCCGCCGACGATACAGTCGTCCATTTCGAACAGATTGAGCGTGAGGTCGTACTTCGACACCAGATGCGGCGCCGACAAGAAACCGGCTCGCAGGCCGTCGAAATCGAACTCGGCGCCTTCGTTGTTTTGCCACGCGAACATGACCTGGAACAGCGGGCCGTAGCTCAGGCTTCGCACAGGGTTCGCCTGCTCCACCACTTGCTCGAACGGCAGCTCCTGATGCTCCTGCGCCGTCAGCGACAACGTCTTCACCCGCTCCAACGCCTGCACCACCGTCGGACCGTCGCTCAGGTCCACCCGCAGCGCCAGCGTGTTCACGAAGAACCCGATCAACCCCGCGATCTCGCTTCGGCTCCGGTTCGCCACCGGCGTCCCGATCACCACTTCCCCCTGACCCGACAGCCGCGACATCACCACCGACCACGCCGTCAGCATCAGCATGAACAGCGTCGTGCCCGTCTGTAGGCCCAGCGCCTTCAGCGATGCG
Source organism: Lysobacter sp. (assembly GCA_020852215.1). Classification (GTDB taxonomy): domain Bacteria; phylum Pseudomonadota; class Gammaproteobacteria; order Xanthomonadales; family Xanthomonadaceae; genus Lysobacter_I. The sequence continues at coordinate 14,985 of JADZBF010000336.1, forward strand.
GTCAGCTCCGGGTCGAGTTCCACACCGACCAAACCACCGCGGTAGTCCTGCTCCGCGGGACGCGGGCGATCCGTCGGCAGCTCCAACAAGGCCGGTGCGCCGCGCAGCGTTTCCCGCCAATACGTCGCTTCTTTCTCCAAGCGCTCGCCCTGCAGGCGCTCGCGTTGCCAGGCCGCATAGTCCGCGTACTGGATCGGCAGCGGCGGCAGCGGGTCGCCTGCGCCGCGGCGGTGCGCGGTGTACAGCGCGCTCAGTTCCCGCGCCAGCACGCCCATCGACCAGCCGTCGGAGA